>JANQHO010000089.1 GCA_028277105.1 Owenweeksia sp.
ATATTAATAATAAGTGGGAGTTTTATGCGGCCAAATGATACTTGGTGGATGGGTGTTTTGATGGGAATAGCTTTTCCTGCTGCAACCTGGTTTCTGTTGACCGAATTCACAGAGTATCTGATATCAACTGGTAAAACGGGCCTCTCCGAACATTTCATTGCTTTACTGTCTGTAGCTAGTAACTTGCTCCCTTTTTTCTGGTTTCAGAATGTAAGAACGGATTATGCACTCAGGGGGCTTGTCATCACCACCATGCTGATTGCAGGGGTTGTAATTGTTATCTATTGGAATGATTTTATGTCTGCCTAGAAACGGCTTGTCGTGAAATATTACCTTGTTGCCGGTGAAGCCTCAGGAGATTTGCATGGAGCGAATCTTATTAAAGCCTTAAAGGAAAAGGATGCTCATGCTTCTTTCAGAGGATGGGGAGGTGAAAAAATGGAAGCCCGGGGTATGGAGTTGGTGAAGCACTATCGGGACCATGCTTATATGGGCTTTGTAGATGTCTTGAAGAATCTGCCTACCATCCTTAAGAATATTCGCAATTGTAAGGAAGATATTGAAAGTTGGCTGCCGGATGCTGTAATTCTTATCGATTATCCGGGATTTAACTTGCGGGTGGCTCCCTTTGTAAAGAAGCTGGGCATTAAGGTCATTTGGTACATTTCTCCCCAGGTTTGGGCGTGGAAAGCTTCAAGAGTAAAGAAGATAAAGAAGTTTGTAGATCACATGCTCGTGATCCTGCCCTTTGAAAAAGATTTCTACCGGAAGAAAGATTATGCCGTTGATTTTGTAGGACATCCGCTGTTAGATGCCATTGAAAGCAGGGTGTCCAATCAGGGTTTCAGAGAAGCTAATAGACTTGATAATCGACCGATTATAACACTTTTGCCGGGCAGCAGGAAGCAGGAAATAAAGGTGATGCTACCACAGTTTACTACATTGTTGGAAGAGTTTCCCGGTTACCAGTTTGTGGTGGGTAGCCTCGGACATTTAGGGCCTGAATTCTACTCAAAGCTTCTGAAAGGCGCAGATGTCAGGTTAGTAGTTGATCAAACCTATGATTTGTTGGAAAATGCCCATGCAGCCTTGGTAACATCAGGTACAGCTACACTTGAAACGGCACTGTTCAATGTGCCTGAAGTGGTTTGCTATCGCGGACATACGATTTCTTATTACTTCGTCCGCAGGTTGGTGAAAGTAAAATATATTTCACTTGTCAATCTTATTATGGGAAGGGAAGTGGTAAAGGAGTTGATTCAGTTTGATATGAAACCTGAAAATCTAAAGAAGGAATTAGAGCTATTATTAGATGCTGATAAAAGAGCAACAATGTTTGCTGATTACCTTGAGCTGAAACAGAAATTGGGTGATATTGGTGCTTCGCAAAGGGCGGCAACTTTGATCTGGCAATATTTGAATTAATTAGCTAAATTTGCACCACTCTGGGGGATTAGCTCAGTTGGCTAGAGCGTTTGACTGGCAGTCAAGAGGCCACCGGTTCGAATCCGGTATCCTCCACGTTCAAAATCAGGCGGTTATAATATTCAAGTTATAGCCGCTTTTTTATTTGCAGAAAATTTGCAGATTCAAAAAGTGGCAAAATTTAAGCTGTTGACTTCTTCCCGATAGATTGGACAGATTAAAACCAGAAGAATTCGGATAGATAATAATCAACTTCAAACAGATTACTTCTTCTTGATCATTTTCAAAAAATCCGCTTTTCGTCTGGCTGATACATTAATTGACGATCCATCATTCATGACTACATAGCCACCTAAGCCCTTTACATACTTCTTTATATGTGCCAGGTTTATAAGAAATGAGGCATGTACTCTGAAAAAACTGTCGTTTAGCAAGTTCTCATAATCTTTCAGAGTAGTAGAAACCAAAATTCTTTTTCCGTTAGACAGGTTAAAGTATGTGTAGTTGTTTTCAGCGTGCAGGTAAACTATGTCTTTAATATCCAGGAAGACTAACTCTTCAGCACTTGGAATTGCTATCCTGTTTAATTTTTTACCAAACAAGCCCGATTGTAACAATTTGTATTGTTCTAAACGAAGTCTTTCATCTTTTTTCTTATATCCCATTTCTACTGACCTGATTAAGTCTTTTACATTAATGGGTTTGATGAGGTAGTCCAAAGCGGAGTACCTTATTGCTTTAATAGCATATTCATCATAGGCCGTTGTAAAAATCACCTCGAATTTTGGTTCCGGAAAAGCTTGTAAAACATCAAAGCCGGTTCCGGGATTCATTTCAATGTCAAGAAAAACGACGTCAGGCTGATATTTGGAAATTGCCTTAATTCCGCCTTCAACAGTTTGAGATGCGGCTTTTACCAATACATTTTTGCAATACTCATTTAATAAATTAGACAACCCTTTTACAGCTTTTGGATCATCATCAATTATTACTACCTGCATTTTTCTAATCTGTTAAATAGGATAACGTAATTGTAACCAAAACACCGTTATTATCTGTTGAATTGATATTCCTAACTTCCAAACCTTCTGCTCTTGTGTTTTTCATATTTGAAAAATTAACAATCCTTTTCCGGCTAAGTTCTATACCTAAAGACTGATGCTCCTTATTTTTTTGGCTATGACTATTGATGCCAACTCCATTGTCTTCAATATGTATAATCAGTTTGTCAGAAACGGTTGATACTTTAACCTGGATTAAACCATCCCGTTGTTTATGTACAAGTCCGTGTCTTATTGAATTCTCTGCGAAGGGTTGAAGCAATAACGGTGGAACGAAGGTTGAGTGCGGGTCAATCGTTTCTTTAATCTTAAACGAATAATTAAATGAATCATTAAATCTCATTTTTTCCAGATCCAGATATAAACTTAATGACTCCAATTCTTCACTCAATGAAATCTCTTCTTTTCTTGAATTTTGAAGGGTCTTCCTGATTAAAGAAGAGAATTTTGACAGAAAAGTGTTCGCTTCCAACTTGTCTCTGTTAGTTATAAACTCATTTACAGCGTTTAAAGCATTGAAGATAAAATGAGGATTCATTTGTGCCCTCAACGCCTGATTTTCCAAATCTGCCACAAGCGCTCTCAGATCGCTTTTCCGTTTATAGTAATTACGTATAGACCAGATAACTCCCGCAATTGTAAAGATAATAGTCAAGAGCAGTAACACTTTGAATCGGGTTTGTTGCCACCACGGAGGCAATATGGTAAATGAAAAGGTCTCTGTATTACTTTTAGTGTTATGACAATCCACGGCGTAAACCCCAAAGACATATTGTCCTGGAGCAAGCGAAGAGAATTTTACTTCAGTAGAACTTGTTTTAACCCAATTCTCAGAATGGTTTTCTAACGAATAATAGTAGGTAAGATTTCCCTGGCATGCGGGGCGAATTCCCTTAAAATCCATCGTAAAATCATTTGCTGAGAAGGGAATTTTCGAATTAGCAGACCGCATAATTGAAGTTCCGTTTTTATCCTTAACATTAGTAATTTTCAAGGGAAAACTTTTGGGAAACTCCATAGTATTCAACGCAATAGCACTGATGCCCTCGGTACCTCCTACAAAAAGAGTGTCATCTAACAGTTGCAATGCTTTTATTTCCCCTGAAGCCAAGCCATCTTTCTTTGTAAGATTTCTGATGAATGTAGCTTTGTAAGGTCTTTCTCTTGAAAGAGTTATTCTTGAAAGTCCATTATCTGTTGCTACCCAAATAGTATCGCCCTGAACTGTCAGATCAATACAATTATTGCCGGTCAGGCCATCCGGCTGAGAAATATGAAGTAAAATGCTGTCTTTAAAAGCATATATTCCTATTGAAGAAGTAGCGGCCCAAACAATACCTTCATCATCAAGTTCCAATTTACTTATATTCTCTTTTAAAAGAGGAATATCCTCTGTTGACGTAAGGCCTTTAGCCAAGGAGTAACCTGATAATCCGTTTAACCCGCCGACCAGAAATTTCCCCGAATCCTTATGAATAAGCGCTGATACCTGTTCGCGCAACAGAGTGGAAATAGTAAACCCTCTGCCCGGACCGTGATGTTTTTTTACTTTGAACAGCCCAAATCGTGAACCTATTAAAACAGAAGAATCGCGACTGGAAGTAAAATCGTTTACCGAGCTTAGGTCGAAATGATTATACACTGAAGATATATGGGAAGTATGTCCGACTTGTCGTGTTTTTACATCGAAATCCCGGCGATTTTCAATGATCTCCAGATCAATAACATAAGCCCCGACATCTGAGCCCACCCATAAATTTCCCAAATGGTCTTCGTAAATCTTGTTAATTATTCCTTTTCGGTCTTTAAAATCAATTATAGTATCTGGTTTGTTTTCTTTTAAGGCCAGTATCCGATTTTTGGTAGTCCCTATCAATAACGTTCCGTTAATCTCTGTTAATGAAGCGGTGCTTTCGTCTTCCATAAGGATGCTTTCTATAGAAAGGGCTGGTAACGGCACAAGAAACAAACCACTACCTAAAGTTGTAATCCATAAGTTTCCATATCTATCCTCAAAAAAATGACTGGCTGACACATTTTCAAGAAAAAGCCGGGGCTTTGCCTTTTGATCCGAAAGAGGTAAGATATATGCTCCAGAACCTGAAGCCACCAGCAAGTCGCCTTCTGCTGTATGATCTACAAAATGTATCCTTCCTTCGCTGGAGTGGATTAGTTCATATTTTCCTTTAGAATATTTATAGATCGAACAATAATCACTGATGATTATCAATGAATCATTTATGAATATTGGGTTCGACTTGCCACAGAGCCTTTTATTACTTAACACACTATCCGGTATATGGAACCAGTCAATCGAAGGTCCTTTCAATATTCCCCAAACTCCATTGTTTCCTGCCAGAAAAATGCTATCCTTATACATATCATACGGTAAAACAAGGTTAAGTCTATCTGGTGTCGATAGTGTATCGAAATATCGAAGTATCGTATCTGATTTTAGGTGAATCAGCCCATTGTTCCAGGTACCTATTAAATATTCGTCGTGTTTGTTTTGAGCGATATGGGCTAACTGAAATCTATCAAACGGTGGTTCCAATTCAAGAATCGAAATACTATCATCATAGATATACCCATACTTCCAGATCATGGTATTAAACCATATCCTGCCTGCATTATCTTCCCAAATATTGAGGATGTCATTATCCGGTAGTCCATTTTCCCGTGAGTAGCACTTAAATCCATATCCATCGTATTGGCAAACTCCTCCTGCAGTTGCCAACCATATATATCCCTCTGCATCCTGAATAACTTTATAAACAGTGGAGACGGGTAGGCCATCTTCAATGCCAAAATGTATTAATGACCGGGTAAACGACTGGGCCGTAATAATAGAGATGGAGAATACGAAAAGTAAGATTACATGGACTGTTCTGAACGTGGTTAGCCGCATTACTTCCAGTTACGCAAGAATTAAAATACAAAAAACAAAGATATAATTACGTTTACTAAATGAATACATACGAATTCTAACTATTGTAAAAAGCCACTATAGGAAATCCTGATCTTAGGAGTCTCTGATATCAAATGTGATAGAAGGGTTTAACTATCCCATTACCTAAAGCAACTTAATGATGAAAAAGCCATTGTTTTATGTCGTATTTGTTACAGCAATTTTATTGAGTTTTGATTCTTTCGGACAAAATGTTGAACAGCCTGTCGTCCCTGCCCACCCTCTGGCTGTGGGGAGTATCCCGAGGGTGACTGATGTTGGTAGCCCTATTGACGTTGAGGCAGGGCAAATTTTTGATGATGGAATCAATGTTGGAATTGGTACAACAAACCCTACCAATAATCTGGATCTTGTAGGGAGTTTCAGGGTGCAGGACGGGAGTAGTAATCAACGGTTGCTATTAGAAACAGATGGTTCATTTTCTACGATGAGGGGAGACTTCCAGTTATTTAATCATGATGATCAATTTGGTCTAAATCAGGCTCCGGGAGCCGGTGCTTTTCTTAACCCAGCCAGTACCAATGACAACTTCTTTGTTGGAACGGCCGATTACACTGTATTTGGCGGAGGGTTAGTATCTACTGTCAGCTACCGTAACTCAGTATCGGGTGACGTATATGCTGCAAATGCAGTTAATGATGAAGTGAATTTATCATATACCAATACTAACACAGGTGCTGAGGTGCAGATAGAGGTGAATAACACCTCTGTGGAAATACACCTGTTGGATAATAATTCGGCTACGAACGGTTTTTTTATTGATGAGCCTGTTAATGGTACTCACCTGCTGGATATTTTTAATGATGGACTTATTAGCATCAATAACACCTTTAGGTATAATGATGCAGGTAACACTGCCGCCAATGGTCGTTTTTTAATGGCCACCGATGTGCATGGAACGGCCACCTGGGCTGATGTACCGGCCGGCCCAACTGGCGCTACCGGAGCCACAGGACCACAAGGAATAGCCGGCACTGATGGGGCAGATGGAGTTACCGGCCCAACCGGCGCCACAGGTCCCCAGGGTGCAACGGGCCCTTTAGTTTCTGGAACCGCAGGACAGACACTTAGGCATGATGGGACAGGCTGGATAAGTAACAGTAACTTATACAATGATGGAGCCAATATTGGAATTGGAATTACCACACCTGGATACAAGCTTGATGTGGCAGGGCAGGTGCAGCTTAAAAATGGGGACTACTATTTAGGAGTTCGGAATGATCTGTTAGGCACAGGAGCTCACTTTAGCGGGAGCTACCACGAAGCTGCTAATATTGGTTATTATACTGGGATTGTGGACGCTACTAATATCGGAGGAAGTGGGTTGGTAGCCGGTACCTTTGCCCGTGATAACGGAGCTTCAACAGAGTCTTTTATTGGAGCCGAACCAACTGGAGCCAGCTTTGGTTACCGCGACTTGAATTCGGGTTTTCAGGCGGATGTAAGTACGGATAATCATGAGGTTGAACTGAAGGTAGAAGACCCTGCTCAAGGGAGTCTGAAAATGGAAATGGACCTGGCAACGGGCATTGTTGTAACGGGCAAAGATGCTGACGCAGCAAACACCTCCTTCATTGTACAAGATAATGCTGCTAGTGAGCTATTTAAAGTGGCTAATGATGGCGATGTAACCATTGGTGGGGTTCTAAAAGTTGATGAGATTACTTCAGACAACCCTTATGTGGCCATGGACAATCTCAACGTTACCGGTGAGTTTAAGGTGGGTAATAACTCGATTCATATGCAGACTTTTACACCAGCGCCTCCAAGCCCTCAAATTAATGAAATCTGGTCCACTCAAGGGTCCGGGCCATTAGCATTCCAATACGGCTCATTGCACAATGAAAATACCTTGATAAATGCCAACGGAAGTACAGGAAATGTAGGTATTGGAACCACAGCCCCTCAATCAAAACTGGACGTAAACGGGACGATAACAACCACCGGTTTTATGATGCCAACCGGCGCCCAGGCTGACTTTGTATTAATGACCGACGCCAATGGCGTCGCCACCTGGGCCGACCCGGCAACATTAAATGATAATGACTGGTTAGTTGCAGGTTCTACCATGCTTTTAGGAGCCGGAATTCAAACGGTAGGCATTGGAGGTATTGACTTGGCAGCTGCCCCAAATGCTAATTTTCATGTAATTGGAGGGGATGCTTATTTCCAGCAAAGAATAATTGTTGGTGATGAAATTATAGCTGGTGGTGCTCATACAGATTATCAGTTATCGATAGATGGTAAAGTGGTCGCAAAATCATACGTGGCTACACTTACGGGATGGGCTGATTATGTATTTGATGAAGATTACGAGTTGAAGAGCTTACATGAAGTGGAGACTTTCATTAAGAAACATAAACATCTGCCGGGTGTGCCTTCAGAAAAGGAAGTAGTAGAAAGCGGCTTGGATATGGCTGCAATGAATGCCAAGCTGTTAGAAAAAATAGAAGAGCTGACCTTATATATCATTGAGCAGGATAAGAAAATTGTTGTAATGCAGGATCAGTTAAAGAGCAAACAATAATGCCTAATCATATTTTTTTAACTATAAAATTTGATACTATGATAAGGCATGTTTTTCAACAGCTAGTAATTGTGATATGCTGTTCGGGGGTACTTTTAGCTCAAGGTGTAAATCATGTACCAAATGGAAGTTTTGAGTTGATTACAAGTTGTCCTGACTTTATACCTGGAGGGAGCGCATGTACAGAATC
>JANQHO010000154.1 GCA_028277105.1 Owenweeksia sp.
TTACTAAGACTCAGATTATAAATTCACTTGATAAATTACCTGAAAATTTAACGATTGATCAGGTAGTTGATCATTTAATATTTATTGAGAAAGTTCAAAGAGGACTTGACGATTCTGTTAATGGGCGGATTAATACTAAGGAAGAAGCCAAACAAAAACTTAGTAAATGGTTAAAGTAGTCTGGACAGATTCAGCCTTACTTGATTTAAACGATATTGGAGACTATATTGCCAAAGACTCTGAGAGATATGCTCAACTAACAATTGAAAGATTATTTAGTTCAGTAGATATTCTTGAAGAACATCCTCGATCTGGAAAAATGGTACCAGAGTTTGAGAATGATAAAATAAGAGAACTAGTAAGGATAAATTTTAGGATTGTTTATCATATTATTGATGATTATCGGATTGATATAATTTCAGTTCATAGATGTGAAAGATTGATTGGAAATGCATACAATTTTTCAGATTTAGACGATGACTAAAATATAAAGCTACTAAGCCTAATCGAGTAGGCAGCCGATAGGCTGGTAGCCTATCGGAGAACCTCTCACACCACCCAGCATACGGGTCACGTACTGGGCGGTTCATTAAACAATAGGAAAGAGTGTTGGGTTAACTTTCTGTGGGGAGATTTTCTGATACCATCTAAGCAGTGGTTCATACCCTTTCTTAATAAGCACATTTACGGTGATGGTAGTATTTAGGATTGGACTTTGGGCTATAGCCCAGCCGCCCAACCTGCTCCTGCTCCATCTGTGAGCGTCTTTAAAATTAACACCAAGCCTAATGAGGTTTTTCCGTTTGCGCTCCCGTTTCTTCCAGTGATGCCAGATGCAGTATCTCAGCCGATTTCGTAACCATCCATCCAGTTCTTTCAGCTTATCCTGAATGCTGGCCAGACGGAAGTTGTTAATCCAACCTCGGTGAATTTGTTTTAATTTCTGCACCCTTTCATCGAAAGTCATGGGGGTGGTTTTACGGGTTACCTCTTTTAACTTGGCCTTAAGTTGTTTCCATCGTTTCTTCTCTACTATTAGCTGGTACCTTCCCTTCTCGCCTTTTTGGTAAGTGGAAACAAAACCATAGCCTAATAGATTGAAGTTAATAGGCCGACGGATACCACTCTTTTCCCTGTTGATTGGTAACTTAAGTTTGTCCCGCAGAAAAACGTAAATTGTAATACCAACTTTCCGCGCTTCTTGCTTGGTTGTGCAGTAAATACTGAAATCATCTGCATAGCGTACAAATCGCAGTCCTTGTCGCTCCATTTCCATATCCAACTCATGAAGTGTGATATTAGAAAGTAGCGGGCTGATTGGGCTGCCTTGAGGCACGCCTTTTCTGCGCTTTGTAAGTTTACCTTCAACCCAGATTGGTGATCTTAGCCACCTGCGGATGAGTTGCAATGTAACCGGACATTTTACCTTCTGATACAGCAACTCCATGAGTAGACAATGGTCTACTTCATCGAAGAACCCTTTCAGGTCAATATCAACTATATGTTGATGTCCTGAGTTGATATACTCCAATGATTTTAACACTGCTTGTTGTGTATTGCGTTGTGGCCGGAACCCAAAACTGTGAGCGGAAAACATATACTCGAATTGGGGCATTATTACACGGTTTACGGCTTGTTGCAGCATCCGGTCTATAACCGTAGGGATGCCCAGTAACCGCATTTTACCATTGTATTTCGGAATTCCCTTCCCTCTTATGGGCTGTGGTATGTAGTCGCCTTGCCGTATAAGTCCCTCTAATTCTTTCCTGTTTTTATCCAGGTAGGTTTGCAGTTCTTTTACGTCCATTTTGTCTACCCCTGCAGCTCCTTTGTTGCTTATCACTTCGTAGCACGCCTCGGTTAGGTTTCTTGCGTTTAATACCTTGTCAATTGTTTGCATATGCTCCTATTCTTTTTCCTGTTGTATTTGCCGGTGGCTGGTCTGACCTCCATTCGGCATAACAACTGTTTAACGTTCAGCCCTTCATCGCTTCGTGAGGCCTCCAAGTTTACCCTTTTTCTTCAGGATTTGGCTCGTGTTCCTACGACTACTATGGCTTCTGCTGACTTCTTGGTATATAGAAATACCGAATCTAATCCAAGACCTCCCCCGGTAAGAGCATGTTCTTTCGGCCAATCCCTGCCACATCTACTATATAGCGCTGTTGGTTGTAAGCGTCGGCATGCTGTGTTACCTTGCCCACGCTATATAGCCTCATATGTGGTTCATATTCTTCAGTACCGACCTTTGCAGTCCCGCTTCCTTTAGTGCATGGGTCGCCCCAAACCACCTTGCGGCTTGCTAACAGGCTTGTACCTTTTATAGGCATCCCTAAACGTGAAACCATTGTGGTACACTAGGTACAAGTTCCAACCAGCCTGTAGAGGACTTTCACCTCCTAGAAAAAAAATACCCACTCTCGTTGCCCAATCCAAAAATTTATTTGCATTTTTGGAATTTTTAATGAGCTTCGGGAATGGGTGTGCTCATGCTCATGCAGGGCACACACA
>JANQHO010000048.1 GCA_028277105.1 Owenweeksia sp.
AGGGGGAAGACGGCCCCCAAAACCGGAAGGTGGTGTTTTCCCCGATGGACCAGTAGCGGCCAAAATCGGGCTCCATGCCCCCGCCCGGAGCTGGCACCCATACCTGCGGCTGGTCGAATACGATGCGCCCCAGGCCGGAAGCGGTAAAGGTGGCATTGTCGGTAACCCTTACCTTGCCCTTGATCTTGAGGATAGAAGAGTAATCCGGCAGTTCGATGGAGGCCCCTTCGTCAAAGATCAGTTCCGCCCCCTCCTCAAATACCAGCTCGCAGCCGCTATTGACCCGCAGGGTACTGCCATTTTCAAGGTGGAGTTTAGTGCCGGATCTAAAATGCACCCGGGCACTGCGATTGTTTAACGCATCACCCAGCACCACGGTACCGCCATTTTGTACGGTGATCGTGGCATTGTTACAGACATAAGCATTCAGCTGGGTATTGCTACCGATAATGCGGTCATTAAAGCCGATATCCGCTGCTCCGTTAAACTCCAGGGAGGAGAGAGCCATCACATCTACAGAATTACCGATGCGGTCTTCCCAATTGGCCGGAGATTGCCCGGCCGGTACGCCCAGGCCAAAGTTTCCGGTTACGATGTTGATGGATGTGGTGCTGCCGATGTGGGGGTTGTAACAGCAGATCTCCCCACAGGAATTGATATTGAGGCGGTAAAAGCCCTTTTGATCGCTGCCGCTGCGGTCGACTTCAATGAGGTAGGAGCGCCCGCCCTGCAGGGCGATATTGCTGATCTCGGAATACAGGTTAGTGCCGGAAATATCATCGTTGGAAGCCAGCAGAGAACCAGCATTCGGGGCCCCAACCGTGCCGGTGTTTTCATAGAGGCGGATCTGGGTGTTGACCTGGGAACAGCCGGGGATCTCAGCGGTCGAAATGGTCATTTGATCATCATAGGGCATCACAAAAACGTACCAGTCGCGGTCGCAGGTGAATTCGCGGGTATTGTGGCCGGAGTAGACCGGGTGGAGAGTACGCCTGATATCGTCCCCGATCTGTACCAGGGTGGCATTTTGGGCGTAGTTGTTGGGCTCAGAGATATCCACCATGTTATTGGTGTGCTGAACGTCAAAATCGGCCCAAAAAGCGGTTTCTTCATCTATCCAAAAGTGCATGATGCCGATCTGGCCGTTGCTGAAGCGGTCTCTAACATTTACCAGGGAATACGACATAATGAGGTCGATCTCGGGTGTCCAGGTGCGACCACGGGTATCGGTTCCAGTGCCGGTATATGCCGCTGGTGTACCGCCAACCCTGCCCGATATATTAGGGTCGGCTTCGGTGTCACAGAGAGCATCGCCATAGTGTTCACACTTTTTGTGATTGTTAAAACAAGGAAAAAACGGATTGAGGTCGGAGCGGTTCACGGTCTCCTGATAACAGGGGGAACTGTCTTCATTATCTTCCACAAAGATACCGAAACCGTTATGGGTGTGCAGTAAACCCAGCACATGTCCCACTTCGTGGGCCACCGTACTGGTTCCCACCCGGTTTCTCCGCACCAGCATACTGCCGTCATAGGTGCCCCAGGGCAATACGGCCAGTCCGGCTATCCCCTGGTTAATAATGTGGATATTGAGTACGGCCCGCTCGCGGTTGAACTGGAACATATCGTCTATTTGATTGTCGGAAGGGTTGTCATTATAATCATCATTATTCCGGATGTTGGGGGAGCAGTACATATAGAACTGGATATTGGTTTGATTGACCGCCCCGGCAAAATCTTCGTTGAGGCGGGCGATCATATCTTCAGCCTGTTCCACTGTAATATTAGAGGCCGGGTCACCGGCATCATCCCGCCAGATCCATATCTGCACCGGAATATTGAACTTGGCCCCGTTGAGGATATCCGCACAGGCGGAGGTGCCCTTAAAGGAGCCTTCCCCGTTATTTTGCAGTACCAGGCTGTCCAGGTAGGCGTTATGGCCTATCCAGGGCAGTTGGTAATAAACAGAAGAACTGTCAACATTAGGCGTACTGCAAATGGAATCCTGGGCGCGGATGCTAAAGGAAAAAATAAAAACAAGAAAGGGCAGGACAGCAAAAGGTTTGGTAATAAATTTCATCCGTGAAAAAAGTTTGGGTTATTTGTAGATCAGGAGATTTCTTAAAATATCAGTTCTGTCAGGAAGACAAGGATGACAACAGGAAAGCGCTTTGCCGTTAAGCTCTACAACATAATTTCCATCGGTTAAACAACGCTCCTGGCTTACTACTGTCCGGGTATGATCAACGGTCAGGGTATCGGGAAGGGAGGTATTATTATAATAGACATAATAGTCCTGCAAACCAGGGCCATAATTATCTGTGTCTTCAAATATAAAGTCAGGCCTTCCTGTACTTAGTATTGTATAATACAAGATCATGTTATTTGTATAAACTAGGCTATCAGGAAAATTGGCAATAAAATCCTGGGCAAAAATGCTATCCTGGCTGCCTTTTTTGATAATATAAAGACTGTCCAGATCATACACTGGATTGAGCGTATCATAGAGATTGTCCAGGCTACTGTCCACCACAGAAAAGGCTAAACGGACTCCCGGCTGATGATCGTCTCCGTTCCCGTTTTTATCGTCTTCGCAAGAAAGGAATAGGGCTGTCAGGCAACAAATCAGCAGTACATTTTGGATTTTCATTATGTTGAGTGTTTACTTTTTTATCGAGCATTTAGTATACTAGTTTAGATATATCATTTGTAACAACTTATTTAAAGCTCAGCAAGCTATTATATATATCCGATATTTAACCAAAAGATATCACAATTTTTAAGCAGTATGCCATTCAATTCTATACAATGATTGATGTCTAAGATTTTTAGTGCAATTGATGTCAAATATATTGTTGAAAGCCCCATCGGCAATGGCAAGTTTAAGGTTTGCTCCCTGGGGAATATCTCCTGGCGCACGACTTACTTTTTTACCTGATAATGATCCTAAAGCTGTGTATATGAAGATATAGTATTTTGATTTTTTCATATTTAAAACACAAGTATAAAACCAAAAGTAGAAAAAGATTTTTTGCTTTTTAAAAAAATGTCAAAAAACATATGATTTTATATTAAATTATAGCAGGCTATTATGAATAAATTGTGTAGTGCGTTTTATAATAATTATGTAGTATATTTGTTTAGCAATAAATAATTTATACATTTTTTTAATGGAATAAATTTAAATTAAGATCCGCTTTATTTTGGTAACTTAACACAGGTACTACAAAACTTCCATTAAGCCAATATATAATTAACATTAAATAGCCCGTAATTATTCTCTTTTTATAGCAGCCAGGCTCAATTATATGGTGAAAATCTTAAGTATACCTAGAGCCTGCTCTTAAACGACCCTTCTCCTTTATGTTGTGGTAGTGAGGTACTCAGGAAAGCGTTATTCCCCTATTTGGTAATGAACGGAAGAACTTTCTACGTATGGGGTACCGCAAATGCTGTCTTGCGTCATACTTTGGGCTATAACTATGGTGCTAAAGGCCGTGAAGAACAGCACCCGGTCGAGGTTTTTCATGGTATGATAGGTTTGAGGTTGATTATTTGTAAATTAAGATATTTCGATAAATATCTGTCCGGGAACGGGGGCAGGTATTGCAACTGTACACCATTGCCTGGTTGTACGTCATGCAATAGGGGATGTGATCGAAGCGGGGCTGCTGCGCCCGGGCACAGCCCTGGTCGTACAGCACCTCAATAGTGTCTATATCGCGGCTATTCAGGCGCACGAAATATTGTTGGGGATCCGGGCCAAAATTTGATTCGTCTATGAAGGAAAAATCCGGCCCGGCAGATAAAGGAGTATAATACAGAATCATCCTGTTTTTATATTCCAGACTGCTTACGCCTTGTGAAATATCTTGTGGATATAATGTATCGGTGGTTCCTGCTTTTAAAATGTAGAGGCTGTCCAGGTAATAGACCGGATTTACAGTATCAAAAAGATTGTCCAGCTTTTGGTTGACGAAGGTAAAACGAAATTCTACGCCCGGCTGATGATCGTCTCCGTTCCCGTTTTTATCGTCTTCGCAAGAAAGCAAAAGGGCTGTCAGGCAACATATCAACAGTACATTTTGGATTTTCATTATGTTGAGTGTTTACTTTTTTATGTAACGTTTGGTACGCTGGTTCAGGTTGGGTCTGCGGTTATTTTGCTTTGAAAAATAATACACCATTGACAAAGCCAAACGGTCACATTTAATAACAGGATTCTATGGTCAATTTTTTCAAGGTTTTTTGATCGATAAATAAGTGTAAGGCATAACTACATAAAGGATTGATTTTTTAAAGAGTAATTCAAATATAAGTATATTTTTTAACATAAAAGTATAGTTGATACAAGATCATTCCAGCTTTGCGCATGCCCATGAACAAAATAGGGAAGAAGAGGACGATCTGCATCTTTTGAAAATATGAAGATCAAATATTTTATGGCCCTTATGTCCGGGCCTTTTACGGTTATTAGTACCAGACATCAGCAAGTAACACTTCATATCATCAGGTGGTTTTCTTTCCTAATATATGTTTAAACATATATTTGTATCTTTACCTTGCTTAAAGAACCAATTGACGTATGAAGCTTGAGCGGGAACTGAACATAGCTGAATTTCGTGACACCTATGCCAGGGGGATAGTAAACCTCTATTACACAGCAAACTGGGTTTTGTCCAAAGAAAATCTTTTCATGAAAAAATGGGACATTACTCAAAAACAATACAACATTTTAAGAGTGCTGCGCAGAACACATCCTGTGCCCGTTTCTCAAAAAGAGCTGAGAAAAAAAATAGTAGACCGCATGAGTGACATCCCCCGTCTGATTGAAAGAATGAAAAGGAAGAATCTGATCTGCACCCGCCAAAATGAAAGCGATAAACGTTTTTCGGAAGTTCTTATCTCTGAAAAAGGCCTGGCCTTACTCAAGGAAATCGAAAGTATTCCAACCCAACAATGGGGGCTGGGAATATACAATCTCAAAGAATCAGAAATGAAAACACTCAATATTTTACTCGATAAGATCAGAATGTTATGAAGAGAGCGCCTGTCTTACTTGCCTGGCTTTTATTCTATTTTGCTGCATGCAGCAATAATGCCGGAGAAAAAGATCAATTAAAAAATGAGCATGTGAAACCCTCAGTTCCAAAAAAAGTACTGCTTGTATTGACCAGCAATGATCGCGTTGGGTCTAGTGATATTCCAACAGGTTATTGGCTCAAAGAAGCCGCCCTGCCCTGGAAGATATTTACAGAGGCAGGTATAGAAGTAGATTTTGCCAGCCCGGCCGGAGGGCGTGCCCCGGTTGACGAGAACAGCCTTAACTACATGGATAGTGCTACAGAGCAGGTGGCAATTGATACAGCTTTTATAGCGGCTACCGATAAAACGATCCCTCTTAAGCAGGTAAATGCCAGTGATTACGATGGAGTTCTTTACGTGGGCGGGCATGGCCCCTTGTGGGACTTTCCGGAAGATGAAGACATCTCCAGAATAACGGTGCAGTTATACGAGAACAACAAAGTAGTAGCCGCAGTTTGCCACGGAACGGCTGCACTGGTGAATATAAGGCTTGGCAGTGGCAATTATCTCGTTGACGGACATGCAGTAACAGGCATAACCAATGAAGAGGAAAAGGCATTTGAACGCCTCGATCTCATCCCGTTTTTTCTGGAGTCAGTACTGACTGAAAGAGGAGCAAAATTCTCCGGGGCTAAGCCCTGGCAGGCTAATGTGGTGGTAAGCGATAATCTGGTCACAGGGCAGAATCCCGCTTCAGCAGAAGGTGTTGCAAAAACAGCACTGGCTATGATTAAGGAAAAAGAACTGACTATTTCAGAGCAAAGGTTTTGGGAACTCATGGAAGACATTAGCAGTATGGGCAGTTTTATTGTTGCTGTACCCAGCGAAGGTGCATCGGCCAATATTATAGGGAAGTTTAAGGTAGAGCACAATGGCCGGGAAAATGTCCTCCAGGTAACAGGGAATAAAGATCATGTTCATATCTATCCTGAGCATCTCGACCATATTGAGTTTAAATATATAGATGTAGGCTATGGCCCGGAGCCTTGTATAACATTCGTCAATCATCGATCAGCCGCATTTTTAAAACTCTATTATATGGGAGGCTCAAGCGCGGGAAAGCAACAACAGCTCCTGGAAGCCAATGGCGACATCAAATCAATCTTTAAAGGCAAATGGTAAAATTGAGAAATATGAAAAAGCTAAATTTTATTTTGATCTTATTGCTATTACCTGTAGCAGCATGGACACAGGATAGTGATAGTACTATTATAAACCTGGTAAATAAATGGTGGTCAGGTTGGGTTGAAAAGGATTCTACAGCATTTATAGAACTGGCTGATGAGAACTTCATGGAATTTACTGGCAACCATACAAAGCGCCTGGAAGGCAAGAAAAAACTACTGCAGGTTGCCAAAGCTGTTTTTCCTTTGTTGGAGATTGAGGATTGGAAGCTGGAAGATCCAAAGGTGATTTTTCACTCCAATACCGCTATTTGTCATTATTTCTTTTCAGAATACGGGGAATTCGGAGGAAAACCCTTTAAAGATATAGGTTGTGCTACAGACACATACGTAAAGAAACAAGGAAAGTGGAAATTGGTCTCCCACCACGGTACCAAATTCAACAAACTTCTAGCCCAGGAGTGACGGAAAGAGTAAATTGTAGCGGACTCTCCATATAGAGGATTTACCTCAGGATTCTGTGGTGAAATAAGTTGGCGTTTTTTTTGCTTTGGGTAAAAGAATTGTTTGGCACAGGGTTTGTAAATATGTCTACAATGTAAACTAATTTACATTTTAGCTATTAATTTCAAATTAATTCAAACAATGAAAAAGATCCTTAGTACTCTATTGATCAGTTTTGGCCTGATGATGACGGCACAGGCACAGGAAGCAAGCATTAGTAATGATTTTGGTATTGGTTTTCAACTGAGCCAATATCAGCGCGATTTCGGTTTTGGTATCAACGCTACCAGCCCCTACTTTGCTAACAATGCATTGGCTATTCGCCTCAAGGCCAATGTGATGTTTAACGAACACCTGCAAGACGGTGAAATAACCTGGACACCTTATACCAACCTGAGTTTAGGTTTGGTATCGGGTTCTGCCAAAGTGGGCAAACACATCCGCCTTTACGGTGAAGGTGGGGTTATCGGCCTTCTTCCCGCTTCAGATTTTTCTTCCGAAGATTTTGAGGTGGGTGGTTACGGTCTCTTCGGCTTTGAATTTTACATGGTGCGCTGGGCCAATTATTTCATCGAAATAGGAGGGGTAGGTACGGGTGCCCGGGCCGACCAGGTCCCCACCCAGCCTATTTACTCTAACGGCCTTGTGATCAGTACCGGCTTCAGGGCGCATTTGTAAGCAGACTTATACCGTACTTTTTATGTAAGGCCAACCATCTGAGTTGGCCTTTTTATTTCTCATACCAGGCTTACTATCTACAGGAACGGCAAAGTATTCTGGACCAACTTACCAAATCATTGGACTTTCCAACCCAATTACTGGCTTTGGAGCTCTTCATCTTCGTACTGTTAAACAATAAGAATAACAGTAAAATGAAAAAAGTAATTCAAACACAGTTCGATCTCAAGGCTCCGGTTGAAAGGGTTTGGGATCTGGTAAAAACAGGCGAGCAATGGGAAAACTGGCTACCAATTTTAACCGGCTCGCGTGTGGAAGGCCATACCAGATATTGCGACCTGGAGGGCGGTGATGTATTGGAAGAACGCTTCCTCGCTTCCAATGCTGAGAAAACATTCATCTATGTCATCGACAAACAAAAAACGTTTCCCGCTACTGATATAACAGGTATTATGCGTTTTGTGGCAGAGGGTGAAAATACCAGGCTTTTCTGGTCGGTAGAAATGGAGGTGGAAAATGAAGAAACCTTTGAGGCTTTAAAAGAAAGCATCAGCGGAGTTTACAGAGCTTCTGCTGAAAAACTGGAGGCGCTGGCTTCCGGGTATATATCCGCTTAAAACTGAAAGCAGCCGTATTCCTGCAGCTGCTGTCTTTTTTTAGCCATCGGCTTTTGCCGTTCATCCAAAGTTCAAATTGGCAACTCCAGTTTTTTTCGGGCGTACATTTACAAAAAAGGCTCCACCAGTACCGGAGGAGCCTTTAAAGTAATCATTCTAACAGGTGTTCTTATTCAACGGCTAACTTATGAGTACTGATGGCCTTGTCGTCTTGCTCTACCGTAAGCATATACACACCGGGGGCATAGCCCTGGGTGGGGATAAGTTGGGTATTGCGTTTAGGGTTATCTACCGTTAGGGTGCTTATTAGCTTACCTTGTACATCCCTTATGTGAATTTTGAGGGCTTTTTCTTCTTCCAGCCCGGCCTCAAACCAGTTCCATTGCAATAGGGTGTGGCCTTTTGGGGCGGGGTTAGGGTATAGGTTAAAACCGGTTTTTGGGGTAGCCGGGCGGTTTCCTGCTAATGCGGATTCAATAGCCGTTTTGCCAAGGGCGGTGCCCAAAATGGGTTCCGTATATACATCGGTAGCCCCATTGAGCAAGAGCAGGTTGCGGGCGCGGCCTACGGCTGTACCCATGCCATTGGCGACTACATTTTCAAGGGCGGTGATGTCAGTGGCCTCCAATTGGTTCAGCCGGATACCATTCTGCAGGGCGACTATTTGTATGTTATACACAATTTGCAGGCTGGCGTATTCCTCTTGCTGAAAGTCACCCATATCACATTCTGAAGCTACCGCATTCAACTCTGCTTGTGCCTGGCCGTAGTTACCCTCTGCTATATACATATCAATTAAGCCGTAGCGAAAGTGGGCTTCGTCCCGGTACTTGAGGTGGGTCTTTATTTCGGCAGATCTGTTTTCCCCGTTCATATTTTCATCGGCATAGTATTCCAAGAGGCCTATGGAAAGGGCATTGCTCTGCAACTCCTGTGCATTTATGTCCCCTTCCAGCACATCTTTGGCGGTAATGGTCTGCTTTTCCTGCTCGATATCATCCAGGGTTTGCTGGCTCAGGGCCGGCTCGCGGTTTACAAGAGCTTCCCACACCTCGGGCTCGCGGGCACTGTGAGGGTTGGCCACCATAATGTTGCGTAGCGCCAGCTCGGGGAAGTCGCTTATTTCCGTAACATTTACCAGGTTTTCTATGGACACATAAGGGGCTATGCCCATCATCTCTACATACAGGTCTTGATAGTCCGTTTGGTTATCTGCAAAAAAGATGTCAGCCTCCAGGTTTGGTGTACTGCCATTATCGACCAATTGCTGCCACAGGCCTTTGTTATTAGTAATGTCTTCCTCTAAGGTATATATTTCATTGAGGCGGTCACCTTCGTTGCCTACGCCATTGGTAATGGGGTTTGGTGGACAATTTTCATTGTAATTAACACCACTGGCCAGTTGTTGCGGTACCACATTAGGGGTATAGTTTATCGGTACTGCCCTTTGGTTACCCGTGCCATAGTTGTAAATCATGGTCATGCTACCGCCATTGTTGATATGCATAGCACTTTCATCACTAAAAAGGTTATTGGCCAAATTGTTAGGCCCAGCAATAAAGCCCTGGTTAGTGGCCACATCGCCCTGGCCAACTTTAATATCGGTACCGTTGGCATTGCTTTCCCCACAATTATTGCAAATGAAATTGAGCCCTAGCCTTTGGTCATAAATATTCATATTGGCCCCAATCCCTTGCAGGGCATCGGTAAAGTTGTCAATAGTATTTTTATACACCCGGTCGCTTTCTCCGCAATTGTCTTTCACCACTATGCCTACGGAGGTTTCACTGGCGGCTACGGTGCTGGTGAGTACATTGTCGCTCAACTGGAAGTTGTAGCTATAATCAAAGTAAATGCCGTAGTAAGCCGGTTGGAAAGTGGGGAGTGGATCGGCAATAATGGCGGG
>JANQHO010000130.1 GCA_028277105.1 Owenweeksia sp.
CTGTAAAAGATCGTGCATGAGCCGCTATATGTTCTCTTAACTTTTTTAAAACAGCTGTTTCTAACATATAGGCTCCCCCAAAAAGACGTATTTGCTCCGGGGAAAGTTCAAAGTAAAAACCGGGATAGGCTTTATTCTTACGCCCGTATTTGGATATGTTGGCCCCCACATGGGTTTTGTACAGGGCTTTGTCTTTGGCAAAGCGTATATCGTTGTTTATCCTGAAAATAGCCTCACTGTTTTTGATATCTATCTCAGGTTCGTATTCTTTAATGCGTTTGATCATTTCATCTACGAGAGCGGCAAAAGGCTCTTTAACCTCTTTTTGATAGGTCTTACGGTGTTCGTCAAACCATTCTTTAGTATTGTTTTGAGCTAATTGTTTGAAAAAATCGATGAACTCAGTATTAAAATAAGACATTGTATCAGTTTTTTAATGAATACTCTTTTTACATTTTGCAATTTGGTCTTCCAAAAAATTCCTTTCAGAAGGAGAAGGGCTACAGCTTATCGCCAGATGATAGGCTTTAACGGCCTCCGATGTTTGGTTCAGCCTACGCAGAAAATCACCTTTGGCGGCATAAAATATGTGTTGTTGTTGAGCCGGTAGGGGTTGTTGCATCAAGGCTTCCAACTGATGATAGCTATCCGAAACTCCTTTAGAATAGCTTTCTGCTACTAGCCTGTTGAGTGTAGTTAGCGGGGAAAAGGTGATCTTTTCTAATTGCCGGTACAAATAAGCTATGGTTGACCAATCTGTTTCTTCAAAACTTGGAGCAGCACAATGTAAAGAAGCAATAATGGCTTCCAGATGGTAACGGCTCAATTGATTAGGCCGGGTAGAATCATCCAGAAAACGGTAAGCTTTTTCTATTAATGCCTGATCCCACAGCTTCCTGTTTTGCCGAGATAGTTCAATGATACTACCCTCACCGGTAATACGGGATGCAAAGCGGGCTAAATTGAATAGCATTAAAGCCAGTAAAGCCATGGTTTCGTGTTGCCTGCTCACTCCTTTGCGCAACAACAGTTTCGATAGACGAACGGCTTCCAGGCAAAGATCCCGATTGATGAGCTCTTTGCCCTGGGTGGTTTTATATCCCTCGTTAAACATGAGGTATAAAACAGTGTGTACGACTTCTATGCGTTTTTCATACCCGGCTAAAATGGAAGTTTGCAGCATATTGTCCATGGCCTTTAAGCTGCTCTTGCTGCGTTGCAATGCTTTTTTTACGGCTTCTTGCTGCATCAGTATGGCTCTGGCTATTTCGGTGATACCAAAGCCTCCCAAAATGTGAAGGGTCAACATCACCTGGTTTTTGGCTGAAATACCAGGATGGCAGCACAAAAGCAATAACCTCATCTGGCTGTCTTCGGCCTGTTGCTCAAAACTGTGATCGAGCTTTGCTTCGATTAGCTGTTGGTGATTTGAACCAAAAGCCGATGGCTCGTAAAGAGTGGTTTTACCGTCTCTTTTAAAGGCATTAACCGCTTTATTTTTAGCCACTTTCAGCAACCAGGCTTCCGGGTTTTTAGGAATACCCCGGTAACGCCAGCGGGTTAAAGCTTCTAAAAAGGTATCGTGTACCACATCTTGGATACTGTCTAAATGCTGCAGGCCAAAAATACGGCAGAGGACAGCTGTCATCTTTCCCGAGTGCTCCCGGAATAAATGATCGGCTATTGAGTTGATATGGGCCGGATCTGCCAAAGATGCTTATTCCCCGGTTTGGATAACCTCTCTTACTTCAAGGATAGCTCCTATCTCCAGCGAAGGGCAGCCTTGGGCTATCTTACTGGCTTCTTCCAGTGAAGAGGCCAGCAAAAAATAATAACCACTTATACCTTCTTTGGACTCAATGTAAGGGCCATCTGTAACCATGTTCTGACCAGACCGGATCTGTTTACCTTCGGTAGACAAAGGATTGCCTCCTTTGAAATTGCCGTTGGCCACCAGTTTTTCTACCCATTTCACGTGTTTTTCAATGTCTTTTTGCATTTCTTCGGGGGTCATGCTGCTATAAGCCTCAATATCTTCCCGGATAAGCATTAGGAATTCTTTCATTTGTAGTGATCTTTATGATTATTTCACTCAAGACAATCAAGGTGCTAAAAAAGGGACAGAAATCTATAAAAATATTAATGCATGAAAAGTCCCGGAGCCAATAGTAGTTCAAAAAGGCCTGATGAACTATTTTAAAAGAAAAGCCAGGTAAGTTATTACCTGGCTATCCAAACTAAAAATACTGATGAGAATCAGGGTTTAATGAAACGCTTCACTGCGTTGGTTCCATTGACCTTTAAATAATACAAACCCCGGGGAAGATTACTGGTATTGTACAGGGTGCCATCTTTTGTCGTAAATGTATTAATCAGTTGCCCATTGTTATTGTAAACCGCTACCTCCAGCAATTCACTAGAGGCCACCTCGATCATTAAATGATCATTGACAGGATTGGGATATACTTCGATATCCCTTGTACCTAAGGGGCGCTGCCCCACTCCTATTGTGTGGCAATTAATAGCAGGGCCATTCCCGTTAAACACTCCAGCCTGGTCGATCAAGTCAAAAATCAGGTCTTCATTAAAGGTATCCCTGTTTTCAAATACTATTATTCCTTCATCATCATCTATATTCCAGTAGAAGTTGGAATTAACACCTGTTATGCCACCGTTATGCCCCCACCAGGTTTTACCGAGGTAAGAAAAGCTATACCAACCCAATCCCTGGTCAATACCCACAAGATTATTGAAATAATAAGGTGTCAGGGCAGCATCTATCAGGCTGTCGGGCAAAATAGGCGAGCTTCCCTTTACGTAGGTCCGGGTAAAACGGGCAAAGTCTTCTAAAGTGGTTGATAGCTGGCCGCTGGGGTAAATGTCGAGGCAATATTTGTCTAATACGGCTATGCTTCGGCCTACATTGGTATGGGGGTAGGCGTATTGACTGTCCGGCACTTCATCTACTCTCCAATAGCTGTTGTTCATACACAAAGGCTCAAAGATCTCTTTGCGGCAATAATCTTCAAAGGTTGTATCGGCCACCGCTTCTACTATGGCACCCAATACTATAAAATTCATATTAGCATATTCATAGGATGTGCCTGGCTCGTAGATATAAAAAGAACCTATATTGAACTGCCTGCCTCCTGGCTTGAGATAGTGATAAACAATGGTATCAAGGTCTGTCCGCTGACTGCAATCATTGATATAAGTTGCCAAAGTATCAGTCTCATCCCTTATACTGGACTGATGCGTGAGCAGATGTCTTATTGTTATAGGAGTATTTTGATAACCCAGGTTTTCAATAGTATATCCTAAAAGACTAGAAATATCATCATCCAGCCCTACCTTATTATCTCTCACCAAAGTGAGAATAGCAGTGGTAGTGACCAACTTGTTGACCGACCCTATACTGTATATGGTGTTACTGTCAGCAGCGGTAACAGCGATGTTTATGATACGCTCCCCTATATTGAGGTTTTTAATGAGTTGCCCTTTGCTGATGATCCCTACTCCTACTGCCGGAACAGTACGGTTAGTCTGGTAGAAAGCAGTAATACTATCCACATTAACCTGGGCCTTAAGCCATACCGGCAATAATAAGATCATACATAATCTTTTCATCATCTGATTTTTCTCCAAAAGTAGAAGGAAGCCTTTTGGGGTTTTGTCAATTGTTGCTAAACTCTTTGATAGTATTTTCAATCAAATCAATTGACAGATCAACTTTATACCCACATCATTCATTATCAGATCCGGTTCTTCTATTGTTATTCCGTTAATTCCTCTTTGATAATTTACGGCTATGGAAAACCTTCCGAAGTTGTAGCCCAGCATTGCTTATAGGGCCAGTAAAGGGAATGCTTTTTCTATTTCATAATTGAGCCTATCCAGCTCTTTTGCTTCTGCTCCGGAGCTTTGAGTGAATAGCTTTCCTTTATTCAAAAAAGGAGCGTATAAAGCTAGCCCCCCTCCTACTATCCAATTGCCCAAAATATTTTTTTGGGCGCTGATCCCCAGAGAAAAAAAGTGTATTTCTTCCAATGAATAATTAAAGGTTTGGGCATTTGAAAAAGAAGCATGAAAATCGTTTAACCCAATATTTTGTTCCCAGTTATATGTTTGCTTGTAGCCCAGGCTGTAAGCGAGGGAAAAAGCTTTCGTATTGGTCATCCGGACTTCTATATCACTTTGGAAATAGCCGTATTTGGCAGTGTTAGAATTAAGGCCCCGGCCAATGCTTTCATGTAAAAACAATGACCAGGACCAAGCTTCAGGATGTCTGCTATCTGCAGACGGGTGTGATGAGGTATTTTGAGCAAAGAGCGATAAGCTGACGACCAGCATTACCGCACTGAGGATGAAAGCTTTGGACATGAACCACTCTTTGTACCAAAATTAGAGCACCTCTGAAGTTGGAGTTTGTCAATTATTGCTACTTCTCAAAGAAGAAGGATTATAGCCAAAATGTTGCTTAAAGGCTTTGGAAAAAGCGGGCAGGTCGGCAAAACCCAGTTGGTTGCTGATCCCTGCCAAAGAGAGGGAGGTATTTTGCGCCAATTCGCAGGCTTTGTTTAAGCGGTAGACTCTCTGGAACTGAAAAGGGCTTTGCTTTTTCACCTTTTTGTATTGCCGCTGAAAATGGAAGGGTGACATCTCCACCTCCGCAGCAATCTCTTTTAAAGAGGGCGGTTCACTGAGGTTGGACAACATGATCTCATCAGAGCGGGCTATTCTGCGCAATAACTCCTGCCTGGTAGATGATTTAAGATCGTTAAGCCTGTCCAGTTGAAAAAGAGGTTCTTTGTTTTGTAACAGCGTTTGTAAAAAATCCCAGAAAATATCTTTAGAGGATGACAGGGACCTGGGCTGCAATCTTAGCTCATGGTAAAAAGAGTCAAGCCTTTGTAAAAAATGTGGGTCTTTGATCTTTATTTCGGGAAGCTCAGGGCTGTAGTTAGTATCGTAATATTCCAACAGATGATCGTTGGCTAAAGAAGAAACGGCTTCTTTCACATCGCTCGGATGAAAAAAAACACATGCCTTCGATCGTCTTCCCGGCTGGTGTAAGGTCGTATTCGAGTTCCCGGTTGTGGTTAACCAAAAAAGCTTCTCTTTCCTTTAGCACTACCCTGTTACCGTCTAAAAAGTATTGTTCCCTACCCTGATTTACAAACTTAAGGCTGTAGCCCGTGGTAATGACTTGCTTCTGAAACTCTAAAAAAGAAGAAATATTTGCCCTGGTTATAGGGTCTTAAATATTAGTCTCCGGCCTAAGCTTATCTACTATCGGCATACCTACTACAACTTTAAAATAACGACACTCAAAAAAAGCAGTAAGTTGCGTATGATGCAAGTTTTTTTAATAAGATACAATACCGGGATTTAAGGAACTTCTTACTGTAAGCTGAAATTTGCTTGCCACATTAGCTATTCCAGAAATATTGCTATTGTGGTTTACAGACACATTGTAATTGGGGTAAGTTCCCATAATCACAATATTATTGTTCGGAATTAAGCTTGTATTATTAGAAGTTGCCGTGACTGTTAGCAGATCATTCAAAGTAAAAGAAAAGCTTCCTATGCTTAAATGATAGGCCCCCCCTAGTATAAACCATATTATGCTAAAAACATTTTTGTTTTTGTTTAATATTGGAACTAATCATTAATTAGTTTGCACCACACCAGGAGAAAGAGGTGTTGGTTCTGTAATAGTAGCAGCAGCCGTAGCGGTACAGCCATTATTATCGGTTACGGTTACGGTATAAGTTCCCGCTGTCAAACTCGATATAGTGCTGGTTGAAGATGAGGAATTATTATCGTTTACCGCATTAGACCAGGCATAACTAAAATTAGCTGCTCCTCCCGATTGTGTAACGGTTAACGATCCATCATTGCCGCCATTACAAGTGATATTTGTTTGTGAAGTAATGGAAGCAGTCATTGAACAAGTAGCGGCACCAGCAAAAGTATAGACCTCAATTTCGTCAAATACCATTTCCTCAGCCGAACCTCCAAAGCACATAAGACGGATTGA
>JANQHO010000158.1 GCA_028277105.1 Owenweeksia sp.
ACCTTTCAGATTTTCCCTATGAACAGTTAATTGCATGGGATCCCGAGGAGCGTGAAATTACAGCAGGTTACCGCTTGTTGTTCTGTAAAGACGGTGAAAAAGATAGCGAAGGCAAAATCGTTTCAGCCACGGCACACCTTTTTGACCTCTCAGAAAAATTTTACGAGGATTATTTACCTTATACTCTGGAGTTGGGGCGTTCGTTTGTTCAGCCCAAATACCAGAGGAATTCTGAAAACCGCAAGGGTCTTTTTGCCCTGGACAACTTATGGGATGGTCTGGGCTCTTTAATAGCCAGGGAGCACGATATGAAATATATGTTTGGCAAAGTAACCATGTATCCCGAATACGAGCGGGAAGCCCGTAACTATATTTTGGCTTTTATGGATCTTTTTTTTCCGGATGATGTAGGGTTGGCCAAACCACATGAGCCTTTGATCACCAAAGAAGAATTGCTACCCTATAAAAAGCCTTTTGTAGGCTTGGAATACAAGCCAGCTCACAGCATACTTAACAAAATGGTAAGAGAAAGAGGAGAAAATATCCCTCCCCTGATCAACACTTATATGAATATTTCCAGTACCATGAAGACCTTTGGTACGGCAGCTAATTACGAATTTGGTGAGGTGGAAGAAACGGGAATATTAATGACAGTGGCCGATATTTATCCCACCAAAAAAGACCGCCACAGTGAAACCTACGAAGAAAACAGGGAATTCATAGGGCCACTGAAAAGTAAAGCCTAAAAACCTTTCAAATCAGCTATGGTCTGCACAGGGTCATTTGATTTGAAAACAAAGCTTCCGGCTACCAGAACATCAGCTCCGCATTCTATTAATTTTTGAGCATTGGCCGAGCTTACACCTCCGTCTATTTCTATCAGTGTAGCAGCATTTTGAGCCAAGATGATCTCTTTGAAATCCCGTACTTTCTGATAGGTGTTTTCAATAAAACTTTGACCGCCAAAGCCGGGATTGACACTCATCATGCAAACAATATCAATCTCGTGGATAACATCTTTTAATAGGTGAACCGGGGTGTGGGGATTGATGGCTACCCCGGTTTTCATATCTTCTTTACGAATAGCCTGCAAGGTGCGATGCAAATGGGGAGAGGCTTCGTAATGCACCGTTAAGTGATCGGATCCTACAGCTTTAAAATCAGCGATGTAACGTTCCGGCTGTACGATCATCAAGTGAACATCCAGTGGCTTTTGTGCGTGTTGGTTGATAGCTTCAATTACGGGCAGACCAAAAGAAATGTTAGGTACAAAAACCCCGTCCATTACATCCAGGTGAAACCAGTCGGCTTCGCTGTTATTTACCATTTTGCAGTCGCGTTGCAGGTTGGCAAAATCGGCAGAAAGGAGGGAGGGGGCTATAACAGGCATAATTTGAAACTTAACGGCTCACAAATATAAAAACAAAAAGCCCCCGCATTGCGGGGGCTGAAGTCGTCTTAACCGAGGTAAGTTTTCAATATCTTACTGCGGGAAGTATGTTTCAATCTGCGGATGGCTTTTTCTTTGATCTGGCGAACCCTTTCGCGGGTCAGGTCAAATTTTTCACCAATCTCTTCCAGGGTCATGGGATGTTGGCCACCCAGACCAAAGTACAACCTTACCACATCACCTTCGCGAGGTGTTAAAGTAGCCAGAGAGCGTTCAATCTCAGTGCGCAAGGAGTCCTGCATCAAATCGTCATCGGGATTCGGGCTTTCCCCTGTATTGAGTACGTCATACAGGTTGCTGTCCTCACCTTCTACCAGGGGAGCATCCATAGAAATGTGACGGCCGCTGTTACGCAGGCTTTCCTTCACATCATTTTCGCCCATCTCCAGATTGTCGGCAATTTCACCGGCTGAAGGAGCGCGTTCGTGTTCCTGCTCCAGGGTAGCATAGGCTTTGTTGATCTTATTGATAGATCCGATCTTATTAAGAGGTAAACGCACTATACGCGATTGCTCAGCCAAAGCCTGAAGTATGCTCTGGCGGATCCACCAAACAGCGTAGGAAATGAATTTAAATCCTCGGGTTTCGTCAAAGCGTTGAGCGGCTTTAATAAGGCCGAGATTTCCTTCGTTTATCAGATCGGGCAGGGTAAGCCCTTGGTTTTGATATTGTTTTGCCACTGAGACCACAAACCTCAGGTTAGCTTTAGTGAGTTTCTCCAGGGCAACCTGGTCACCCGCTTTGATCCTCTGAGCCAACTCTACCTCTTCTTCCGCAGTAATCAGTTCAACTTTGCCGATCTCTTGCAAATATTTGTCAAGAGAAGCGGTTTCACGGTTTGTTACCTGTTTTGTAATCTTAAGCTGCCTCATAACTTTTTATAAAAAATTCAGTAGTTTAACGTCAAAAATTATTCCTTAGTTCAGACCAGACTAATTTTCAGAAGGTTTGGGAAGCAATACTTTGCGGGATAGCTTTAACTTGCCTCTGTCGTCTTTTCCGATGAGTTTTACCTGTACTTTATCGCCTTCCTTCAGTACTTCTTCAACAGTTTTAAGCCTGCGATGTTCGATCTCACTAATGTGTAAGAGACCATCGGTATTAGCTCCTATTTCAACGAAGGCTCCGTAGGGCTGTACAGATCTGACGGTACCTTCGTATACTTCACCTACTTCGGGAACAAAAGCGATGCGCTTGATACGATTCATAGCTTCGTTCATCTTGTCACGGTCCGAGCCGGAAATTTCTATGAGACCTTTGTCACCCTCTTCTTCAATGGTAATTATAGTATCGGTATCAGCCTGCAGCTTCTGAATGTTTTTACCGCCAGGGCCTATTATCGCTCCGATGAAATCTTTTGGAATTTCCATCAGCTCAATTTTAGGTGCATTGGGTTTAACATCTGGTCTTGGTTCAGAAATGGTTTTCATCATTTCATCCAGAATGTGCATACGGCCAGCCTGGGATTGTTCCAGGGCCTTCTCCAGTATTTCGTATGAAAGACCTTTTATTTTGATATCCATCTGGCAGGCAGTAATACCGTCTCGGGTTCCGGTAACTTTAAAGTCCATATCACCCAGATGGTCTTCATCACCTAAAATGTCTGATAATACTGCATATTTACCAGTTTCAGGATCGGTGATCAAGCCCATGGCAATACCGGAAACAGGTTTTTTGATCTGGATACCAGCATCCATCAAAGCTAAGGTACCGGCACAAACCGTAGCCATAGAAGATGAGCCATTGGATTCCAGTATATCGGAAACCACCCTTACCGTATAGATACTGGAATCGGAGATCATAGGTTTTAGGGCTCTTTGAGCCAGATTACCGTGACCTACCTCTCTGCGGCTGGTTCCCCTCAAAGGGCGGGCTTCCCCGGTTGAAAAAGGAGGAAAATTATAGTGGAGGTAAAATCTTTCAGCGCCCACAAAAGTTACTCCGTCAACCCGGTTTTCGTCCAGCCGAGAGCCCAGGGTTACAGTGGTGAGTGACTGGGTTTCTCCCCGGGTAAAGATGGCAGAGCCATGGGCACCGGGCAGATAGTCTATTTCTGTCCATATAGAGCGAACCTCATCCAGGGCGCGGCCGTCCAAACGCTGATTATCGTTCAGAATCATATTTCGCATGGCGAGGTACTCCACATCGTGGTAGTATTTTTTAATAAGATCTCCTTTTTCCTCGAGTTCCTCTTCTGAATATTTTTCGAGATACTTTTCAAGTACTTCTTTAAACTTATCGGAGCGCTCTTTTTTACTCAATCCGGCTTTAGCAACGACATATACTTCATCATATGTGGCTTTCATTATTTCTTCAGCCAGCTCCTCATCGTTGTTTTCGTGATTGTATTCTCTTTTTTGCTGGGCTTTTTCCACTTTGGTAGCCAAAGCCTCCTGGGCTTCAATCTGCTTTTTGATGGCTTCATGGGCAAAAGAGATAGCTTCCACCATTTCCTTTTCAGAAATTTCTTTCATTTCGCCTTCCACCATTACCACGCTTTCTTTGCTGGCCCCGATCATCATATCAATGTCGGATATTTCCATCTGATCAGGAGAAGGGTTGATAAGGAGCTCTCCGTTTACCCGGGCAACTCTTGCTTCAGACATGGGGCCATTAAAGGGGATGTCAGATACGGCTATGGCCGCTGAAGCAGCTAGCCCTGCCAAACAGTCAGAAGAAACGTTAGGATCATAAGACATAAGGCTGATCATCACCTGGGTATCGGAGTGATAATCCTTGGGAAAAAGAGGGCGGAGGCAACGGTCAACCAGTCGCATCACCAAAATCTCTTCATCGGAAGGTCTTCCTTCTCTTTTCAGGAAACCACCGGGCACTCGTCCGGCAGCGGCAAATTTTTCCCGGTAATCTACGGTGAGGGGAAGGAAATCGGCTCCTTCTAGGGGTTCTTCGTTAGACACAACGGTAGCCAGTAACATGGTACCTCCCATTTTCACTACTACAGAACCATGAGCTTGTTTGGCAAGCTTTCCTGTTTCCAAGGTGATGGTTCTTCCGTCATCAAGCGTAATTTCCTCTTTAATTGGTGTTGGAATCATTAAATATCAAATATTAAGAACGTAAAAAGAGAAAGGCAATTTCAAAATTGCCTTTCTCCAACAAATAAGGTAGTGCTTATTTCCTGATACCAAGTTCAGCAATGATAGCACGATATCTTTCGATATCAATATTTTTAAGGTAGTTGAGAATTCTCTTGCGTTTACCTACCAGGCTTACTAGAGCCTTTTCCGTATTGAAGTCCTTGCGGTTTTTCTTTAAATGCTCAGTAAGGTGATTGATGCGATAAGTGAATAAAGCAACCTGGCCTTCGGGAGAACCTGTGTCGGTTTCAGAATTTCCGTACTTCTTAAAAATCTCCCTTTTCTTTTCTGTTGTTAAATACATTCCAAAATCTTTTAGATAAATGTTATGCTAAATAAAATGAGCGGCAAAATTAAGAAAAAATAACGGACTAGAATTATTTTTTCTCCTCATTTTCAGAGTTTACCATTTGGAGAAAGAGGGAAACTTTGCTTTTGAGTTTTTTTCGCTCTACTATGAAGTCCAGGAAACCATGTTCCAATACAAACTCGGAAGTTTGAAATCCTTCCGGCAGGTCTTTTCCAATGGTTTCCTTAACTACCCTGGGTCCGGCAAAACCGATCAGGGCACCGGGCTCAGCTATGTTAATATCACCTAACATAGCGTAGGAAGCGGTAACGCCTCCGGTAGTAGGATCAGTAAGCAAGGATACGTAGGGAATACCCTCTTTTCCTAAAAGGGCCAGTTTGGCACTGGTTTTAGCCATTTGCATTAATGAAAAGGCCGCTTCCATCATACGGGCACCCCCTGACTTGGAGATCATAATAAAGGGCTTGCGGTATTTTAAAGCGTGATCAATGGCTTTGGCAATTTTTTCACCTACAACAGAACCCATAGAACCTCCAATGAAATTAAAGTTCATACAGGCTATTACTATGTCTTTCTGGTCCATTTTACCATAGCCAGTTGTAACTGCCTCATTAATGCCGGTCTTTTTTACAGCAGCGGCATAACGATCGGTATATTTCTTGGTGTCCTCGAACTTCAGAGGATCACCGGAAGTCATTTTAGGGTTCAGTTCAGAGAACTTTCCCTCGTCAAAAAGGAAACTAAAATATTCTTTGGCATTGATCCGGTCGTGATGGCCGCAATTATTGCAAACCCACAAATTCTTGGCGTGATCCTCAACGCTGATGATGACCTTACATTTAGGGCATTTATGCCATAAGCCTTCAGGAGTTTCTTTTTTATCCTTGGTACTGGTGGTGATCCCTTCTTTATTTCGCTTAAACCAACCCATGTTCTCCGGTTAAGATTCTTAAAAATTTCAGTTACTGAAAGGATGATATCCCTAACTGTTCAATACTGTACTCAGGCAATAGTAACGCCTTCTTCGAGATATACATCCTGAATAGCGTTTAACAGTTCAATACCTTCTTTCATAGGTTTCTGGAATGCTTTTCTGCCTGAGATAAGTCCTTGTCCGCCTGCTCTTTTATTAATTACCGCGGTTCTTACAGCCTGACCCATATCGGAAGATACACTACCGGTAGAAGCACCACCTGAATTGATCAACCCCTGACGACCCATGTAGCAATTGGCTACCTGATAGCGACAAAGATCAATAGGGTTTTCACTGGTAAGTTCAGAATAGACCTTATCGTGGGTTTTCCCGAAGTTCAGTGCCTTATAGCCTCCGTTATTTTCGGGAAGCTTTTGCTTAATAATATCAGCTTGTATGGTAACGCCCAAGTGATTGGCCTGCCCAGTTAAATCAGCTGAAAGATGATAATCGGTGCCATCTTTCTTAAAAGCCGAATTGCGGGTGTAGCACCATAAAATAGTAGCCATTCCCAGTTCATGAGCATATTCAAAAGCCTCGGCTACTTCAATGATCTGGCGATTGCTTTCTTCTGAACCAAAGTAAATGGTGGCTCCCACAGCTACAGCTCCCAGATTCCAGGCTTCTTCTATAGAACCAAACATAATTTGATCGTAACTATTGGGGTAGCTCAGGAATTCGTTGTGATTGATCTTTACTATAAAAGGTATTTTATGGGCGTATTTTCTGGAAACACTGGCCAGTACACCATAAGTTGAAGCCACTGCGTTACAGCCACCTTCAATGGCTAGCTTTACAATATTTTCTCCGTCAAAATAAATAGGGTTTGGGGCAAAGGAGGCTCCGGCCGAATGCTCTATACCTTGGTCTACCGGTAAGATAGAAACATACCCGGTATTGGCTAAACGACCGTTGCTATATAAAGCTTGCAGGCTTCTCAGCACCTGCGGATTGCGATTGCTCACAGAAAATACCCGGTCTACAAAATCTGCTCCGGGCAAGTGAAGTTGTTCTTTGGAAATGGTTTGGGATTGGTGGTTGAGAAGAGCCTCTGCTTCGCTACCAAGAAGTTCTGTTATCTTACTAAGAGACATACAATGATGTTTAGGTTTACTATAATGATGGCAAATTTATAATTTTTTACAGGCCTACAACTGCTATTAAAAGGGATAACCCAAAGCTATGTTGTAAGTAAAAGTATTCCAGCCGGCTTTATTCAATACCCAGCCATTATTGATATCCAGTCTGCCAGGATCGCGGGCTTTGATACCAAGATCAAAGCGAATGACAAAAAAGTCAAAATCGAAACGCAAACCAAAGCCTGTTCCTATAGCCAGTTCGTCTAAAAAATTGGAAATTTTCAAGGCAGTTTGAGGATCGAGATCTTCCAGCCCTCCCGTTAACCAAATGTTGCCAATATCTGCAAAAAATGCTCCTTTGAGGAAGGATACAATGGGAAAACGATATTCCGAATTAATAAGGAATTTAAAAGTACCAATGGCAAAGTTGGGGTTAGAACCATTACTGTAATCGGTGTTCTCCTGGGTTCCGGCTCCCAGGCGATAAGCAGGCCAGGCTCTCAGATCATTGGTGCCTCCCATGAAAAATACCCGGGAAAAAGGAGGAATGCGATAAGTAGTATTGGCAGAATCGCTAACAATACTATTGCCATATGGTAAAATATATCCTAGAAACAAGCGGTTGATCCAGGCCGAGTTCTGACTGAAATTCCAGTAAAAACGATAGTCGGTCTCTATTTTTAGGAATTGATAATAGAGAACATTAAATAAAATATCCTGGCCGATTTCATTGGTTCCTTCTATAGAGAAGCTGTTGTCTAGTAGAGATATAGAATTACCGGCAATTTCCATTGAACCCCTAAAAAAGTTATAATTAGTTTTTTGGGGGTCAACCTGCTCATTATAGGTAAAAGTATATTTAGAAGCTCCTATAAATTCCGATTGAAAGGCCTGGCGCTGTATATCATTAAAATTATCAAGGAAAGAACCACTGACATCAAAAATATTGGAATAGCTAAGATCAAGCAGGTCCACCTGATGGGTTTTCAGACTGGTTTCTTTCCAGATGTAGGAAAGCTTAGCGTTGAAGGTTTCCCTTTGAAATTCAGCCCTGCTGAGGCGATCTAATGAAAGGGATATTCTCGATTTCGGTTGCATTCTTTTAGGCAGAAGCCCTATAGTATTGAAAGGGAGTAAAAAGCGCTGAAACTCCAGACTCACTTCAGCACCTATTTCATAGGTTTGGGTAAATTGGTCATTAATAGTAGTGGCCTGCAACTCAAAACTGTTGTTGAGCTTAAATTGCAGGGCTTCACCCCCGCCAAAGAGATTGCGGTTTATTAAACCCAGGTTGAGATTAATTCCAAAATTACTACTGGTATTAGTTGCTTCTGTTTCGAGAGTAAATGTTCTTTTAGGTTGTGGGAATAACCTGATGTAAGAATTTAAAAGAGGCCCGGTACTGTCATAGCCTATTTCATTGAAATTTATTTCAGTAATCCGAAAAGCTTGATAACCAGCCAGGTGAGAATAAGTGTTTTTTACATATTGTTGGTTGTAAATATCCAGATTTTCAAAGTGTATGGCGTCAGTGATATAACGGGGTTTGTACTTTAAGGTGTCGTAAATGAAATGATAACCCTCGTATTCTAAAGTATCTGAAGGTGCATCGCTACTGGTGTAATCGTAATCAGTTCTGATAAAAACAGTATCGATAGAATATTTTTCGTGATCGCGGTAGTAAATACTATCCTCAATTCTATAAGGCTTTTGGGCTATTAGCATGGTTACGTCTACCGAGTCGCCCCGGATCAAGGTATCAGCCGAGAAAGTGATATAGCTTTTGGGGAATCCGTAAAAGCCCCTGTTTTTGAACAGGTTCACCAAACGGCCTCTTTCCTGGTCCAATGTAGTTGCATCGTAGGGATCACCTTCCTCCACCAGGCGGTCTTTGGAATTTTTTTCTTCAAGGCTTTTTAGCCTTTCGGTTTTTATGTCAGTCTTATACTTCCGTATATAGTAGCGTTTACCAGGCTTTACATAATACCTGATCTTGGCTTTTTTGGAGTTCCTTTTATAATTGATAATCATATAGGAAACCTCAGCATTAAAATATCCGTGATTGAAAAAAAAATCCTGTATTTGCTGGGCACTATTAACTGCTTCAGCAGAATCTAAAATTACCGGAGCCTCTCCTATACGGGAGAAGAAATTATCGGGTTCACCATTACCCCAGTTATAGAGAAGCAGGTCAAACTTAAACAAACCGAGGTTGGTAAAATTGGGCGTTTGTTTAATAACACCTTCAGTCCCCGGCAGGGCTTTTTTATCATCCGCAACTTCAATTTCATTTTTCACCAGTAGTTTTTGGCCTTCAGGGATGTGACGGGTATAGCTGCATCCCATTAAAAGCAAAAAGCAGAGCAGCGGAGAGAATATATGCAGCTTTTTTATCAAGTTTGCTCTTGTTTTAACCGACAAAGGTAACTATGCTATCTAACACTGTTGAAAAACTGATACGAAAGCTACGGCAAAAAAAATATCGCTACGAATATGGTTTGTTTGTGGCTGAAGGGCCTAAAGTTGTTGAGGAATTGATCAAAGCTGGTCTTACGGTGAAGCATCTTTTTGCCGTTGACCATACAGTTTGGGAGGCATACGGAGCCCAGTCAATTGAACGAAGAAAACTCAATGATATCAGCCAGTTGGATACTCCAAACGGGGTGTTAGGTGTTTTCGAGTTTCCCCAATACAAGTCTTGTGAAACCAGTAAAATAAAGATAATACTCGACCGTGTCAACGACCCTGGAAATCTTGGAACAATTATCAGGACAAGTGATTGGTTTGGGGTTGATAAAATTTACTGTACCACCGGGACTACAGATGTGTTTAATGCTAAATGTGTGCAAAGCACCATGGGTAGTATAGCCAGGGTAGAGATAGAATATCTGGAAGAAAAGGAAATAGAAAAAATAACGGAAAATCACACTTTATTAGTAGCTGATATGGAGGGGATGAATATCAATTACATGAAATTTGATTTTGAAGAAGTCTTTTTGGTGATGGGAAGTGAATCGCATGGTCCATCCGATTTCTGGAAAGAAAGAGCTCAGAAAATAACCATACCCAAGACAGGGGAATCACCAGTAGAAAGTTTAAATGTAGCAGTAGCTACTGCAATAATCCTGTCACGCTTGAGCCTGCCTTTTAGCTGATCGCCTTTTGATCCAGGATTTGTAGATCACATTCAGGATAACCCCAGACAGTACCAGCATAATCCCAAAAAGAGCGAGATAAGAGTATTCCACCCCAAAGATGAAAAAATCAAAGCCAAGGGCGAAAATAATACCCAGGTATTTAAAGCTGGCAATCTCGTTGATCTCAGCCGCCTGTAAGGCTTTGGTCATGTAAACCTGAGCGATCTGGGTTAAAATACCCATTAAAACAAGCAATAGCCATTCCCAACCTATGGGGGTTACCCAGTTAAACAAACTTACAATAGCCATAAGCGGAGTAGCGATCAGGGGAAAATAAAAGACTACAACCACAGGATGATCGGTGTCTTTGAGTTTACGGATACAAATGTAGGCCAGCCCGGCAAAGATAGAAGAGGTGATCCCCAGTAAGAGCAGGTTGGTAGTAATATTGGGATCAAAGCCTTTAATAAGGGCAATGCCGCCAAAAGATAAAGCAAAGAAAAACCATTGAAGGTGTTTCACTTTTTCGCCAAGAAAAAAAATGCCAAAAAGGGTGGTAAAAATAGGAGAGAGGTATTGTATAGTAATGGCCGAGCCCAGAGGTAGCTTCTGTAGGGTATAAAAAAATATAGAAAGCGCGGTAACCCCAAAAACACCTCTGAGGACAAGGTAAGTTTTGTTGTTGCCAAAAGGACTGATATGTCTACGCCACAAAAAGAGCAGGCTGAGGGTGAGTGAAACCAGGGAGCGAAAAAGTACCAGCTCGGTAGCTGGTAAGCGATGCAGGTATTTTACCGTTAGGTTCATCAGTGAAAAGCCCAGCACTGATATAAGCATAAAGCCAAAGGCTTTGTTGATCTTTAGATCTTTCCCCATTGAAGCGGCAAAAGTGAGGAATATTGCTTGTTTTACATGGATTTATAAAGTTTAATGGGTAATAGACTCATAGTTATTAGCTATGCAAATACGGCAAAGAATTGTTAGATATATTAAAAAGGTATTTCCTTCTTATCTCTGAAAAATTTACCCGAAGGGCCACCGGAGGGCAGTAGTGCAGCCCATACAATGGTTTCGGCCCCTTTTTCCAGGGAGCGGGGAGCTTCTGAACCTCCCATATCGGTGCGCACCCAGCCCGGACAAACGGAATTTACCAGTATATCGTGCCGGCTTAACTCATCTGCGAGTTTAAGGGTGAGCGCGTTGAGGGCAGCTTTAGAGATGCCGTACCCGGGTGTGCCACCTTTCATGCCTTCCAGAGCACCAGCACCACTGCTTACGTTTACGATACGGCCGTAATTGTGTTTCTGCATCAATGGGATAAAGGCCAGGGCCATCCGCCAGGGCCCTATCAAATTGGTGTTAATGGTATCCTGTACATTTTCCAGGTCGGCATTGAGAGTGTTTTGCCAGGTATCGTAATTGATGCCAGCATTATTCACCAATATATCCAGCCTGCCAAACTCTTTTTCCACATAGTCCTTAATGGCATTTACACTTTGGTTATTGGTAATGTCCAGTTGGTGATAATACACATTCTCGGGCATGCTTAACAGGACTTTTTTTCCATCTTCCGGTTTGCGGCTGGTAAGAATAACGGTAAAACCCTCTTGAGCTAATTGCTTTACAACTGCCAGACCAATTCCCCGGTTCGATCCGGTTACCAGAGCTGTTTTATGATCTTTCATTTTATACTTTCGGTGTTAACTGAAATTGGCGAATAGCAAATGTTTAATGCTATCCGCCATTAAATCTAAATTAAAGCTTTTGGTCAAACCATTTTTTGGCTTCTGAAACTGATTCATTGACTTCTGCTTCCTGGTCGTAGTAGCTAAATTGGTGGTAGGGGGATTCGAGTTCCGTTTCCATCCAAAAAAGCTTTTTGTCATTTGTTGCTATTTGCTCAAAATAATTTTTGGTGTATTGTGGTAAAACCGCTCCATCCGAATGGATCATCAGGGTAGGGGCGGTTAATTTTGAAGCGCTAGGCATAGGATCGGTCGTAAGCCAGTCTTCCCAAGACATTACCGCAAAGCGGTCGGCACTCCACTCCGGGATAGCACCCCTCTCAGGGTTGAGATAGTAATCATAAGGGCCATACATAGCGGCCGATTCATCTGTGGTTGAAATAGTGGGAATATATTCTGTCAGCCCGGATTCAGAGTAGTTTTTCTTGGCCTTCTGCGCGGCATCAATCTTAACCTTCACACCTGCTTCGCCTCCGTAAAAAAGCTTCACCGCTTCGGCATCGTGTAACCAGGAAGCTGTAGTTACAACAGATCGGATTCTCTTGTCTTCAGAAGCTGCCATAAGCGTGTACATAGCTCCGGCACATACACCGAATGCTCCTATTTTAGCCTTGTTTACTTCCGGTAAATTCTCCAGGTAGGTTACTGCATTTTCTATATCGGTTTTTTTCAGGGAGGGATTTTCATAAAAGCGGGGTTCCCCTTCGCTTTCCCCGAAATTCCTGAAATCAAAAGCCAGGGTTATATATCCTTCGCGTGCCAGTTTTTCAGCATATAACCCAGCCATTTGCTCTTTTACAGTAGTCCAGCTACCTGAAACTACAATAGCAGGGTATTGTTTGCCTTTCTGATAACCTTCGGGATAATACAGATTACCTGCCAGCTTGGCTCCTTCACTTAAAAAATTTACTTTTTTCATGCTTATTGATTCTTGTTTAACTTGATTTGAATTAGTATTTATTTTTTCACTCTTTAGCGCGTTGTAATTACAAGCCCATAAGACTGAGAATAAGGTTGTTATAACTATTGCTTTTTTCATGTTTGTGTAAATTGTTTTTTTGAGTTCTATTTTTTGTCCGTTTTGACTGATAACATGGCCTTTTCGACCAGAGAGGTATTGCCGGATTGGTATTTGAAATGGAATGTCATTTGACTAATTTTCCAAGTATCCTCCGGATCTTTTAACAGCTCAAAATCATAAGAACCTACTACTGTCCACAGATCGTTATCGAGATAATGGGTAGCAGTACCGTAACAGAATGTCTGGGCCTTATCACGCTCTATTGTGATTAAAAAATTACCCAATTGATGATGGGTACTTTCAAAACCGGGAAGGATAGATTGCCAACTGGAGATAATTTCTCCTGGTGTCAATTCCGTAGCTGGCTCTCCCGACATGGAGGAATAGTCGAGTACTACTTCTGAAGCAAAACACTCTTCTGCCTTTTCCCAGTTTCTTTGGTCGGTGGCAACAAAAAGTTGCGTTACTATCTGCCTGATGTCTTCCATTTTCTGTGCTTTTAGAGTTAATGAGAGTATGGTTATTATTCCAAGTGCTAATGATCTCATGATGCTTTGTTTTTTGTTCTGAACAAAGGTCAGAAGCTAGGAACGGGGCGGATTTATGAAATCAAAGCGAGAAGTAGGAATTTCAAAGAATAGCTTGTTGGCGGTAGGTAAGCGGGGTTATTTGGGTATGTTTTTTAAAGAAAGCGCTGAAACTGTTGGGAGAATCAAAGTAAAGGGTGTAGGCGATTTCCTTAACACTCATATCAGTTTGGGCAAGGTAGGATTTAGCCAATTGCAGTAAATGGCTGTGGATGTGATTTAGAGCTGTTAATCCTGTAAGACTCTTTACTACGGCATTTAAATAATTGGGGTGAACATTCAGCTTTTGGGCATAGTAGCTGGTAGAGTGAAGGTTTGAGAATGTTTCCAGCTTAGTGTTGGGATAAAAACTGGTTTGGATGAGGGTTTGGTAGCGGGTTAGTAGTTTCAGATCAGCAGCTTTTAATTCCTGTTCGGCCTCTACCAGATCGACCTGCCTGGAAAAATAACGCTTTACATAACTGAACAGGAGCAGTACACTAGCCTCTATTAATTGGAATTTATCTTCGTTAGAGCCGTGGTATTCCTGCCATATATTTCTATAAATACTCAGAATGTTTTCCAGGTCATTTTCTTCTATTTCAAAGGGAAGGGACTTGTCTATTTTCAGGAATGGAAAGTCTTCCAGCAGTTTAGAAAAGTAGTTGGACTGGGCGATAAAATCCTGGGTAAACATGAGGTAAAAACCTTGCCAGTCGGGCACAATATCCCAGGAAATGAGCTGAAAAGGAGAGTTGAAAAAAATGGTTGATCCACTGGGGAAATCGGTATGATGGCCGGTAATAGCTTTTCCCTGGCCTTCGGATTTTATGGCTATAGCGTAAAATTCATGCCGGAAAGGCGGCATTTCATTTACAACGGAAGGCATGTTTTCCTCAAAGCTCCGGATATCAAAATGTGGATGCCTGGGTGGAGGAATACGAATGGCTTTGCAATAATCGGCTATGGTTTTGAAGTGCTTCATTTAGGCCAGTTTTTACAGCCATTTCTTACGCCTGAAATAAAGGAGCATGGTAAGGGCTATCAGCACGATAACTCCCCAAAAAATATAGTAACTGTATTTATAGTGGAGTTCAGGGAAGTAGTCGAAATTGGTGCCGTATACCCCGGCAAAAAAAGAAAGGGGTATGAAGATAGCGGAAAAGATGGTGAGCACTTTCATAATGTCATTCATCTTATTGCTCACAATGGAATGATACAGTTGCAAATAATCTGAAAGTACGGTGCGGTAGGCTTCAGCCGACTCAATAGCGTGGGTTACCAGGTCCATCAGGTCTTTGTAATACGGTAATATCTTTTTTTTCTTGATCATTTCCGTATCCGACTTCAAGATGGTCAGCATCGCTTCCCGGAAAGGTTTGGCTACTTTCAGGATGAAGTGAAGCTCTCTTTTATAAGCGTTGATCTCTTCGATAATCTTTTGATCCTGTTTTTCCAATACCCTGAACTCTAACTCATCAATTTTTTCACGAAGCCCCTCTATTAAATAAATGTAGTTATCCACTATGGTATCCAGGAGGGCATAGGTGGGGTAATCGGACCCGCTTTGCCTTAAAATACCTTTGGAGGTACGAAGGCGGTACCGTACGGGATCAAAAGTATCTCCAGCCTGTTCCTGAAAAGTAATTAACGCCCCGTCTTTTAGAATAAAACTGACCTGTTCCGTTATCACCCTTAATTGTTCTTCTTCAAGGTGGAGCATTTTTAGAGTGATGAATACAAAATCGTCAAACTCTACGAACTTGGCCCGCTGCCCTGTATTCATTACGTCTTCCATTGCCAGTGGGTGGATTCCCAATTTCTGAGCTATTTGAGCCATAAACCCCACTTCATCCAGCCCCGTAATATTGTACCACTGCATTTTATCTGTGCTGGGGCGGGGTAAGTCTTCTTCCTTTACCAGTTCTGTTTCTTCCAGGCTCTGTTCATTGTATTCCAGATAATCAATGGTAGGCCGCTCTGTTTTTTTAGTGCCGATAAATACCAGACTTCCGGGAGGAAGCCCTCTGTTTTCGGTTCTTTTCTTAAAAAATCTTGCCATAAAACAAAGCAGTATTGGGATTATTGATACATTCCCAAATGTATTAACTAAACCTAACTTAAAATGAAAAACAAAAGCGAAGTAAAAAAATTCAGGATCAGTAATCCTCAGTCTGATGTTTTGTTAGATGTAAATTCTGGATTTGGTCAACCAACGGATACTATTGTAACAGTTGATGGCGAAAAGATCTTTCAGGAATTCGGGGCAATAAAGGGTAAAAGTATTGGGAAAGCTTCTGGCCTTGAGGGTAAAGAAGTAAATATTCACCTGATGGCTCAGGATAAAAATGACAATTCTGACAACTTTGATATTGTCATAAAAGTCTATGAAGAAAATGATAATACTTCCGCAGAAATGGAGTATAAAGGAAAGGCTTCGGAAGAAGGTGAAGTAGTAATTCTCGATTTTTTGCTCTTTGTTATTTAGATCTGAAATGATGAAAAAAATATTGTTTTCAACCGCTATTTTGTTGAGTAGTTTAACAATGGCTCAGACAGAGAGTAAAGACAGCGTCCAGGAGTTCAATTTTAACTTATTGGAAACACCCTCAGACCCTGCTTTTATTATTATGGGTAACTCCAATACCGAGATTGAAGAGCCTTCCGATGTATCTGCCCTTAAAACCTCAATACTTAACGCTACTGATAATCTATCAGAATTTCCCGGTAATTATGCCCTGAGTATAGCACCGGCCTGGCTTATTAAGGGAGATGCTATTAGCTATGATGAATATTTAAATAACTCAAAAGTAGTCGATAACATCTGGCAAAGTCTGCAATTATCTTTTGGAACAAGCACTTTTGAAGAGAGCAGTGAAAACTACCGGAGACTAGGTGGAGGAGTTAAATTTTCGATATACCGGGGCTCGGTAAATGAGGGATTACAAAATAAGTACGAGAGTTATTTCCAGAATTTCCACGCAGGTTTTGTTAAAACCAGAGATTCATTGCTCCGCTCCGATTCGCTTTACCAAAAAACTAAAAAACAGTTTTTGGCTACTGATGATCCCGTTCTGGAAAAACAACTGGAATTGAAATTAGAGGAAATGCGGGAGAAAGTTACAGATGAGGTTTATGAAATGAAAAAGCAGAAGGTAGAAGAACTGGGTAATATTAAGCTGGAACGGACAGGTTTTTTCTGGGATATAGCTGCGGCAGGGGCCTGGAATTTTTATGATTTCACCAATGATATTGACAGTTCCGATATTTACCGCTGGGGCGGCTGGACCAATTTTGGCTGGCGGGATTCCGCAGCTCAAAATAGTTTTATCGGCATGGTTCGTTATCTGAGCTTCACCAATGATCCCTTTATTACCCCTACAGAAGTTATTGACTCGCTGGATTATGAATCGCTCGATCTCGGCTTGAAGTATGTTTGGAATCCTATAGCGAAGTTTAAAATATCCGGAGAAGGTATTTACCGCTTAATGCTAAATGAGGATATGGAACATACTTACAGGTTTATGGTAAACGTATCCTACGATGTAGGTAAAAATCAAATAGTAAACCTGGCATTAGGCCGTAACTTTGAAGGAGTTTACACCAGAGAAGCAGAAGGGCTTATTTACCTGGGCTATGTAATTGGTTTTGGTAACGAGTGTAAGCTTAAGCTTTAAGTAAGCTAAAAACCGCTTCAGCGCATTTCTCACCATCAATAGCAGCTGAAACTATCCCACCAGCATAACCGGCACCTTCACCACAGGGAAATAAGTTTGGGATTTGCGGGTGGCTTAGTTTTTCTCTGTCGCGCGGGATGCGCACCGGAGAAGAAGTACGGCTTTCAATCCCCACTATATTAGCCTCTTCGGTGTAATAGCCTTTCATTTTTTGCCCGAATTTCATAAAGGCCTTCTGCAGCCTGCTGCTGATGGCTTTGGGCAGTATTTCCTGCATGGGGGCGGGAGTCAGTCCCGGCACATAACTACAATCATTGAGGACAGAGGAATTTTGCCCTTTTACAAAATCGGTAAGGCGCTGGGCCGGGGCTGTTTGATTTTTGCCTCCGGCCTGCCAAACAGCTTTTTCCGTTTGTTTTTGATATTCCAGTCCAGCCAGGGGACCAAACTTCCGGTAGGCTTTCAGATCTTGTTCTTCAATAGCTACCACTATGCCTGAGTTGGCAAATTTGTTATCCCTCTTGCTGGGCGACATCCCGTTAACCACTAACTCACCTTCAGCTGTAGCTGCGGGAACTATAAGGCCACCGGGACACATGCAAAAAGAATAAACACCTCGCCCATCAATCTGCTCTGCCAGCTTGTAAGAGGCAGCTGGCAAGTATTTGTTCCGGGCAGAGCCGTGATATTGTATGTTATTGATAATTTCTTGTGGATGTTCTACTCTTACACCCATAGCAAAAGGCTTGCTTTCTATGCGAATGTTTTTTTGAAGAAGTAGTTCAAAAACATCCCGGGCAGAATGCCCGGTTGCCAGGATGAGGGCCTTACCTTCTATGATATCTCCTTTATGGGTTTTAACAGCGTAAATCTTGCCATTGCGGATGATGATATCCTCCATACGGCTTTCAAAATGGATCTCCCCGCCATATTGCAGAATAGTTTCCCGTAAGGCCTGTACTACTTTGGGCAGTTTATTGGTCCCGATATGAGGGTGAGCATCTATCAGTATATTCTCAACTGCCCCGTGGTTTACCAGTATATCCAGTACTCTTTTTACATTTCCTCTTTTTTTACTGCGGGTGTACAACTTACCGTCTGAATAGGTACCGGCTCCACCTTCACCAAAGCAATAATTGGAGTCAGGATTTACGAGGTGATCCCGGTTAATAGCCTTGAGATCGCGCCTGCGGCTTTGTACATCTTTTCCTCTTTCGATGATGATGGGTTTCAGACCGAGTTCAATACACCTCAAAGCGGCAAACATACCAGCGGGACCACAGCCGACAATTAATACCGGGCTTTCCTTGGAAACATTATGATATTGCCCTTTATAAATATCTCGGGCTTGAGCCTTTTCCCCGATAAAAACCCTGGCTTTGAGGTTGACCTTAATATGGCGGTTGCGGGCATCAATAGAACGGTTGAGTAACTGTATACCCTTAATGTCAGTTGGCAGAACGCGACATTCCTTTGCAAAAAGGGGGAGGTAATGTTGTTCACTGGCGGCTTCCTGAGGTGAGCAAACCAGGCTGATCTCCTGTATCACTTTAAATTTTGGTGATTATTCGAAAGTAAAGTTAATTAAAATGGAACGGCTTTGGAGCAGATCAATACCTTCTACTAAAAAGGTATCATCCTGTACCAACAGATTGGCAAAACCAAAGGAGGCTTTGATCTGGGGAGAAAATTTGAAGTATTCGAAGTAAATATCTACTCCAAACCCAAACTCGTAAAACAGATCGGAACTCGTGATCTTAAAAATACGGTCGTCCTCAGAATCTTCATTTGAAGCCAGGTCCATATTGTATTTTATTCCCCCTAAAACATAAAGGCGGTAATTATCTATACGCTGTGATTTGTATTTCAACTCAAAGGGAAATTCTATATAGCTGCTTTCAACTTCACGCGTCACAATTTGCCTTTCCTGGGTTGAGGGTTCAATTACATCAAACTTCAAAGTTCGGGTGGTAGCAGCAAAAGAGGGAATAAATCTCAGATCCAGAAAGCGCGCTAACCTGAGATTACTAATGATACCAATTGTATAACCCGGAGCAACATCAGTTTCAACAGAGTAATAACCCCCGAGGGCTGCCAGGTCTTCAATAGGGCGAACCTGGAAATCATAATAATTAACACCTATACAAAAACCAAAGTGTACGATTCTCCGGTCGTATTTAGGCTGATTTTTAAGCAAGCGCTGCCCCCAGGCTGGTGCTGCCAGCATTGTGCTGAATATAAGAACGGTTAGTAATCTGCCTGTTTTCATTTCTTATGCAAAACGTCCTTCGAAACTCATTATTTCGTTGCCTCATAGATTGTGGCAACTCCAAAGGTAAGAGGTTCAAACCGGGTTTGGGTAAAATTTATCTTTTTTAATATGTCGTTGAAGTCTTTACCATAGGGAAAAGCATCTACCGATTCAGGTAAATAAGTATAGGCGCTTTTATCTTTAGAGACCAGTTTACCTAAACCGGGTAAAATGTTTTTGAAATAAAATTGGTAAAGTTGACGGAAGGGAAAAGCAGTGGGCTGCGAGAATTCCAAAACCAATAGCTTACCGTCTTTTTTCAAAACCCGGTATATTTCACGTAGTCCTTTTTCGAGGTTTTCAAAGTTGCGGACACCAAAAGCTACGGTAACAATATCAAAACTATTGTCTTCAAAAGGAAGATTCTCCGAATCTGCCTGTTGCAGGCTTATGATAGAAGTCAATCCTTTTTCACTGATTTTCTTATCACCTACACTGAGCATTCCGGCAGAGATATCAATTCCGGTTATTTTTTCGGGATGAACCCTGGTGAGGGCTATTGCAAGGTCGGCCGTTCCGGTAGCTACATCCAGGATATTTTTGGGATTGGAACGGGCGGCTATTTTGACCACCTTTTTACGCCAGCCCTTGTCAATGCTCAAAGAAAGAAAGTGATTAAGAAAATCGTATCGCTGAGAAATGTTGTCAAACATTTCGGCAACCTGTTGTTTCTTACTACTCTCTTTTTCAGAATACGGCTTTACTTCTTTTTTACTCATCTCATAATAACAGGGCTGCAAATTTATAGTTTATGACGAGCTAACCGACTAAAATATTGGCTTTGGGGTATTTATAATCAGTACTCTGTTTTTTACGGCCGAGGGCAAAGGCCAAAGTAAGAGGGCCTACCCTTCCCAGATACATACTGATCATAATTATAATCCGGCCGCCCAGGCTCAGATCATCGGTAATACCGGTGCTTAAACCTACTGTACAAAAGGCTGATACTGCTTCAAAAGAAAGTGCTATGAGGTCAGTACCCGGTTCCACTATGGCCAGGCCAAAGATGGCGATGGAAATAAAAGCAATGGAGAAAAGAAAGATCAGGAAGGCTTTATTGAGCAGGTCGAAAGGGATGGTACTTCGAAAAAGCTCCAACCGTTCCTTACCTCGCGAAGTACTCCAGGCTCCTAAAAGTACCAGGGCAAAGGTGTTGGTTTTGATCCCCCCTCCGGTAGAACCGGGAGAAGCCCCGATAAACATTAAAAAAATGGTGAAAATGAGGACCGGAGTGGTGACCATGCCAATATCGATAGTATTAAAGCCAGCAGTACGAGTGGTGACGGACTGAAACAAACTGGATATGATTTTACCCCCGATGGTTCTGTCGGACATGGTATTGTTGGCTTCAAAAATGTAAAATACCAGAAAGCCTGCCGTGATCAGGATACCGGCACTGATAAGAGACAATTTGGTATTGATACGGAAAGACTGCCACGGCTTTTTTTTGAGCTCACGATACTTGCGGATAGACAGTAAATCGCGCAAAGTAGCAAAACCAATACCTCCGCAAATGATCAAAACTGCAATTACGAGATGCAGGCTGTAGCTATTGGCTACATTGTTTTCAAAAAGCCCATTGCTAAATAGAGAAAAGCCGGCATTATTAAAAGCGGAAATGCTGTGGAAAAGGGAAAAAAACATCTTTTCGCCTAAACCGTCAAAATCAGTTTGTGGCGACCAGTTCAGGAATATCAGAATAGCTCCGATAACTTCAAGGCTTACACTGAAAATGAATATCTGCCGGAAAAGGGTGTTGGAATCGCTTAGGCTTTCGGTATTGAGGCTTTCCTGCAAAATACTTTGATGCTTCAGTCCCAGTCCTTTGCGGGCGAAAAGAGCAAAAATGGTAGCAAAGGAGATAATGTTAAGTCCTCCCAACTGAATGAGCATCATAATGACCAACTGCCCTTTAAAACTAAAATAAGTAGCGGTATCCACAACAACAAGACCGGTAACGCAACTGGCTGAAATAGAGGTGAAAAGAGCGTCAGCGAAAGGAATAGCAATCCCAGAGGCTGACATGGCGGGCATAGATAAAAGGCCACAACCCATTGCAATGAGGATCAAAAAGGACGACAATAGAAGAGCGGGAGGGGAGAGGTTGAGCTGGGCAATGAAGTTTCCGGCTCTGCCAACTTCGTTGATCAGTATTATGAAAAGGTAAGCCTGTATTACCAGAATAAAGAAATTCTCTAGTTTGTCAAACCCGAGCAACATACCCAGGCTGTGAATCATCTCCCAGCCAAAAATGTAGGTAGAGATGAAGTTGAGGATAATAATAAGCATCAGTATGGCTTCCGGGACCGATTCTTTGAGGTCCTTTAGAGGCTGAAAACTGTAAAAAAGCCGTATCCCATACTTAAGGATATAAAAGCCAAAACTCCACTTTATAACATTGATGATGAAATCCCTCTCATTGTCATTTACGTGGAAACCGTGATAGTAAAGCAGGCAGCCTACGGAGAATATGGCAACTACTACACTCGCTACCCTGAAAACCCTGAGTACCGAGTTTTTGGAATCGTAAATCCTGAGATTGATGAACTCCCTGATCTCCCGTAAATTCATGAGTCTAGTTGTTCATCCATCACCTTATCGATCTTTTCCATTACATCAGATACATTTATCCAGTTCAGGCAGGCATAGTCTCCCCTGAAGCAAACTTTGTTGCCAAAAACGGAACAAGGGCGGCAATTTAGTTTATCGGTGGGAATCTGCACTACCAGGTCCTGATTATTTCCCAAAGGCGCAAAGCCTGCATAAGGGTGAGTAGCTCCCCAAACGGATACTACTGGTATGCCAGCCAAAGTAGCCAGATGCATATTAGAGGAATCCATGGACACCATTAATTGTAAATGGCTGATCAGACTCAGCTCTGTAGCCAGGTCGAATTCTCCCGCCAGGTTTACCACTTCCTGGTCACTGCTCAGTTTTTGCAGATATTCTTTCTCAGATTTACCACCGAAAAGATAGACAGAATAACCTTTGGCAATCAATTGCTCCAGTAGCTCCTGCATTTTATCAACAGGCCACGTTTTTCCCTGATGTTGGGCAAAAGGAGCAATACCAATAGTTTTTTTATGGGCCTTTATACGGTCGATCAATCCCTCTGCCTTATTACTTGCATAATTTAAGCCCTGAACAAAAGAGGGTTCAAAATGCAAATCAAAACCTGCTTTTTGAAAAGTTTCAGCATATCGTTCAGCGCTGTGCTTTAAAGGTTTCAGGATCTTATTTTCTTTCCGGGTCAACAGCTTTTTTTCTGCCCGCCCCTTATCTAAAGTGAAAACCGGTATAGAGCCGGCTTTCCAAAAAAACGAAAGGATCTTGGTGCGCAAAACATTGTGGAGATCAATTACCAAATCAGGCTTCAGTTCCCGCTTAATTTTTTGTGACAGTTTAAAAAGACCTGAAAAACCTTTAAATTCTTCATCAATATCTACACCGATGAAGTTGATATCCAGCGGCCGAAAAAGAGGTCCCAACCAGGAACGGGATAAAAAATGAAGCTCCAGTTGAGGGTGTTGTTTTTGGAGTTCCTCAATTACGGGGATGGTGAGGGCAACATCGCCCAGGGCGGAAAAGCGCATGATAAGAACGCGCATTGACTAATCGTTTTTTGAAGCGTAAAGCACGGGGTTGAGTTCGGGATCGTTATACATTTTCATCTGGCGGTATACTTTCATAATCCTTTTGCCTTCGGCCAGATCCTGCAATAATTGGTCGATAGCCTGAGTAAGGTCTTTTTTTTGGGTAAGCAATACCTTCAGTTTGAGCTGATTTTTTTCCAGAAGATCTTTGGCAATATTTTTTCTGCCAGCTTCAATTTGCATGTGATACACTTTTAGCGCCAGGATGGAAAGACGGTCGATGGCCCAGGCCGGGCTTTCAGTATTGATGCGCGCTTCCACCCGGGGTGCAACTTTGCTGAAAAGTTCAAGGTAATGGTCATCAACTTTCTCTACAATATCCGTCCTCAACTGGTTGCTTTTATCAATTCTTCTTTTTATTTCCAGGGCTTTCCCCGCTTCTATTTCCGGATCGCGGATAATGTCTTCCAGATGCCATTGTATGGTATCAATCCAATTTTTACGGTACAGCAAATGTTCAAAACTACCTTCGGTATATGGATTTTGCTCGGGAGCATCTATATTATCGCTCAGGTGATAATCCTCTACAGTTTTATAAAAAAGATCAAACATTTCTCCTGACTGCATCACGAAAGCTTTTCTACTGCGTTTTTAATCCTTTTTACGGCTTCTCTCAGTTTTTCTTCTGATGCGGCATAAGATATGCGCAGGCAGTCAGGGCTGCCAAAAGCTTCGCCCGGAACCAGGCCTACATGCGCTTCTTCTAGCAGGAACATACAAAGATCATTGCTGTTTCCTATTTCCTTGCCTTCATAAGATCTGCCGATAAAAGCTGAGATATCGGGAAAAATGTAAAAAGCGCCTTTGGGTGTATTGGTAATAAAACCTGGAATTTCATTGAGAAGATTAAGGACAATATCTCTTCGTTCCAAAAAGGCTTCTTTCATATAGCTTACTTCTGATGGAGAAGCTTCCATGGCAGCCAGAACAGCGCGCTGGGTAATGCTGCAGGTAGCTGAGGTAAACTGACCCTGTATCTTATCACAGGCTTTGGCAATTTCAGTGGCGGCAGCCAGATAACCACAGCGCCAGCCGGTCATGGCAAAACCTTTAGAAACACCATTAACTGTGATAACCCGGTCAAAAATATTTTCATTGGCCGCCAGGCTGGCGTGTTTCCCTTCAAAGTTGATCAATTCGTAGATCTCGTCACAGATAACGTAAACCGAAGGATGCTTTTCGAGCACTTCAGCCAGGGCAGACAACTCCTCAGCGGTGTAAACACTGCCGGAAGGATTACAAGGTGTGCTGAAGATCAGCATTTTGGTTTTTGAGGTAATACTTTCTTCCAGTTGCTCAGGAGTGACTTTGAAGTCACTTTCAATGCTAGTGGGTATTACCACCGGCTTCCCTTCGGCTAGTTTTACAATTTCGTAGTACGAAACCCAGTAGGGAGCGGGCAGTAAAACTTCATCTCCCGGATTTAGTAAACAAAGAGCCGCGTTGGCAATACTTTGTTTGGCCCCGGTAGAAATGACTATTTGTTCTGCTGAATAGTTAAGGCCATTGTCCCGTTTTAATTTGAGGCTGATGGCTTCGCGTACATCTTTGTAGCCGGCAATAGGCGGATAATGGGTATAATTATCATCAATGGCCTTTTTGGCGGCTTCCTTTATAAAATCAGGGGTGTTGAAATCGGGCTCTCCCAATGACAGACTGACAACATCAATGCCGCGTTCTTTCATTTCGCGGCTCCTCTTGTTCATAGCTATAGTCTGAGATTCGGAAAGATTTAGAATGCGCTCGGAGAGAAGATTCATCCAGGGATTTATTATGAGTAAGCAAAGCTACAAATTTAGCAATAGTGCGGTTTTTGATTTTTACGATATTTGGTCGCTGCTTAAAAATTAAACATGGAAGTTTTTCTCGAGATACTTAAATACGCCCTGCCATCAATTTTTTTGCTGATCTTATGCTATATGATGTTGTCCAACTTTATGGATAATGAAGAGAAGCGCAGGTTGTATTTTTTGAAAAAAGAAACGCAAAAAAGCGCCCTGCCCATAAGGTTACAGGCTTATGAAAGACTGTCGATCTTTCTGGAACGCATTACACCTGACCGCTTGCTGGTAAGAGTTTCTTCCAAAGACCTTACGGTAAAACAGTATCAGAATGTGTTGTCACATGCTATAAGGACGGAGTTCGAACACAATCTCTCGCAGCAAATTTATTTAAGCGATGAAGCCTGGCGGATGATCGTTACCGCCAAATCAGCTACTGTGGGTATTATTAATAATGTAGCGGAAGAGCTGGATGCGGCATCGGAAGGAGTAGAATTGAGCAAAAGACTGTTAAATCGCGTAATGGAAATGGACAGTTTCCCCACTAAAAAAGCCCTGGCTTATCTGAAAGCCGAAGTCAAAAAGAATTTTTGACAAAAAGGGGCAAAAGCCCCTTCTTTCATTTATACTTGAGTAGCTTGGCCTTTACAAATTTTTCTTCCTGGGTAGTGGTAGAAGAATAAACCCCTCCGCGTTGGTCATCCCTGGTTTGAGTATCTGTGCCTGATAGTTTCTTTTCGATATCCCCTATAAGAATAGCATCGGCTCCTTTTTCACGGGCTTTTTTCATCATTTTTTCCTGAATGGTTTCCATATTGATGAATTCCCCTGCCTCGGCCTGCATAGTACCCATTACTTCAAAGTCTTTTTTGATATCGGCTTCATCAAAATACATTTCAACCTGGGTAGTAGGGGTGTATTGCTTGCCTATATAGTCTACTGTAACGCAGGCGCTTATACAGCATGCCAGCAAACTCATTAGTAACAGTTTTTTCATAGTTTGATATTGTTGTTTTGAATTTGGCGCAAAAATATCAATTTGTACTCCAAAGATCTTCAACCATTTTTTTAGCTGCTGTGAAAGGTTCTATTTTTCCTGTTTTTATTAGATTTTCAAGGGGCAATATTCTTTCTCTGCGTTCTTTGTCTTTGTGAAATTGTTGGATCAAAAGCTCTCCCAGGGTTTCCCGGAACCAATTGACGGCTTGTTGCTGGCGGTTCTCAAAAAAATAGCCTTTGAGCTTTTGTTGCTCTTCAAATTGTTGAACAGTCTGCCAAATATCGTCCATACCGGTTTTTTCCAGGGATGAACAAGTTTTTACCTGGGGAATCCATTCATTGGGATTGGGTGGAAAGAGATGTAAAGCCCGGCTGTACTCGGCTTTGGCTCTTTTAGCTTCCCTCAGATTATCACCATCAGCTTTGTTGATCAGTAAAAGATCAGCCATTTCCATAATGCCCCGTTTGATGCCCTGTAACTCATCTCCCGCTCCAGCCAACATCAGCAATAAGAAAAAATCTACCATAGACTTGACAGTGATTTCAGACTGGCCTACCCCTACGGTTTCAACTATGATGATATCAAAACCAGCTGCCTCGCATAAAAGTATAGCTTCGCGGGTATGCTGACTTACTCCCCCCAGGTTGCCGGATGAGGGCGAAGGGCGTATAAAGGCTTTTTCGTTGGCGGCCAGTTTTTCCATACGGGTTTTATCGCCCAGTATACTGCCTTTGGTGCGTGAGCTGCTGGGATCTATAGCCAGTACTGCTACTTTTTTACCTTGTTCTATCAGGTAAGAACCAAAGGCCTCTATAAAAGTGCTCTTTCCTACGCCCGGTACCCCGGTAATACCTATGCGGAGGGAGTTGCCGGTTTTGGGGAGTAACTGATGAATAAGCTCTTCCGCTAGCTGGCGATGTGTATCCAGTTTGCTTTCGGCAAAAGTTAAGGAGCGACTCAGGGCAGCGCGATTACCTGCCCTTATGCCCCTGGCTAATTCTTCTGCTGAAGGCAGTTGTTTTTTAGGAGTTTTGCCTTTGCCAAAATCGGGATTTATGGAAGCCTTGCCCGTTTCCACAATTATTTAAAAAGATTACCAATGCCGGGCATCATACCCTGAGCGGCTTGTTGCATTTCTTTTTCATTAATAGCAGAAGCTTGCTCAATGGCTTTATTAAGGGCAATAACCAGATGATCGGTAAGCTCGTTTTTATCCTGTAGGAGGTTATCGTCTATTTCAATCTCTTTGATTTGGCGATTACCGGAAATAGTAATGGTTACACCACCAGAGCTTTCCTTGACGTATACGCCCTCTAGTCTTTCTTTAGTTTCTTCTACCTGTCTCTGGGCTTCTTTCAGTTTGCCCATCATGTCTTTCATGTTTCCAAACATAATCCCTTTAAATATTGATGTGGCAGGCAAAGTTAAGCTTTCAGGGAAGTACTTGATGTGAGAAGGGTAATCACTTGCCTTCACTATGGGAAGGTGTTAGTTTTTAAGGGCTCTGATAGTGCTTCCATGTTCACAGGGAATACCACACTTATCCAGTTTGCTAAAAAAAAGACTGTCGTTGCGGAATTCAATTCTTCTTTCCCTGTAACCAGATCCACCACCCCAACTTTCAAATCCACTGGTTGGATCTTGAAGTGGAATAACTATTTCTTCAAGGTCAGTATTAGAAGGTGATATTTTTACACTTGAATCATGTATTGCACTAACGGTAAGGTCAACTGTATAAGTTGTATCACTGGGAGTAATTATCCAGAGGGTGTCATTTATTTTTTCAGGTGAAGAAGTATACCAATAGTATTCACCAGTATAGTTGCCAACAAGATCATCCCTGAAATCCAGCTTTTGAAGCTTATCGTCCTTTTTTTTGCAAGCAGAAATGTGTACGATCAGTGCCAATAAGAATAAAATCAGAAAGGGCTTCATGCCTGTAGTTTAGGTTATTTTATTTAATACACGTAGTTGTAAACTATATAGTTGGTTAACTTTTGCTGTAGTTGTTGGATTGATTTTTTTTGATTCCAGTAAGCAAAAATTTCTTTTCTGTCTCTGGCAGATCGTTGTGACCATTTTACTTTTTTAGCCACTTTTCGAAATATTCTGAATTTTCTTCATCAGAAATCCATTTTCCTTTGGCATATTCTTCACGGGCTTCCTGTACAGCCTCCATCTGGTCGTTATTTAATATGAACTCAACAGTATCTGTGGATTTATTTTTCGTATAAACAGATTTTTCCTCCTGGACTTTTTCCGAGTATACTTCATAAGTAGAAAGAAGATTTTGAATCTCCTGCAAAGTGTTTTCATCATTGCAACTGCTTATCTTTTGGATGAGCTTTGCTTTTAGGTTTTCCAAATCCATAATCTTTTGCTTACAGGTTTGATACTACAATTTAATAAATCAATTACTAAAGGTTTTAATCATCACCTCCAAAATCTTAGCAGCAGCCTCGGCAATCACTGTTCCCGGGCCAAAAACCCCTGTTACTCCAGCATCAAATAAAAACTGATAGTCTTTAGGGGGAATTACTCCTCCGGCAATTACTAGTATATCTCCCCGCCCTTGTTTTTTCAATTCCTCAATCACCTGGGGGACCAAAGTTTTGTGACCAGCCGCTAAAGAACTTACCCCTAAAATATGTACATCGCTTTCTATCGCCTGACGGGCGGCTTCAGCAGGGGTTTGAAAAAGCGGACCGATGTCTACGTCAAATCCCAGGTCGGCAAAGGAGGTGGCTACCACTTTAGCACCACGGTCGTGACCGTCCTGTCCCATTTTGGCGACCATAATACGCGGCCTGCGGCCTTCCAGTTCTTCAAAGCGATCGGCCAGGGCGCGGGCTTTTTCAAATTTTTCGTCTTGCTTCATCTCGTTGGAATAAACACCTGAAATAGAGCGAATTTTAGCCGTATAGCGGCCGAATTCTTTTTCCATCGCCCTGCTAATCTCGCCCAAGGTAGCTCTTTGCAGGGCTGCCTCAACCGCCAGTTCTAGCAGATTACCTTCCCCTGTACGGGCACATTTGGTTATAGCATCCAGAGCCGCTTCAGCTTTTTGAGAGTTACGTTCTTTCTTAATTCTTTCAATGCGTTCGACTTGCTGGCGTCTTACTTTGGCGTTGTCTACTTCAAGTAACTCTATCTCTTCATCTTTTTCGTTGAGGTAGGCATTTACTCCAATGATCCATTCCTTTCCACTGTCGATACGGGCCTGTTTTTTAGCTGCAGCCTCTTCAATTCGCATTTTTGGGAGGCCGGTCTCAATGGCTTTGGCCATACCGCCCAGTTCTTCAATCTCTTCTATCAGCTTCCAGGCCCTGCGGGCTAGCTGGTCGGTAAGATACTCTACATAATAGGATCCACCCCAGGGATCAACGGTTTGGGTAAGACCCAGCTCCTGCTGTAAGATCAATTGCGTATTGCGGGCTATACGGGCCGAAAAATCGGTAGGCAAGGCAATGGCTTCATCCAGGGAATTGGTGTGCAGCGATTGGGTTCCGCCAAAAACAGCAGCCATAGCCTCAATGGTAGTGCGGGTTACATTGTTAAAGGGGTCCTGCTCGGTAAGGCTGTAACCACTGGTTTGGCTGTGAGTACGCAAAGCCATGGATTTGGGATTTTGCGGATCGAATTGCTTTACAATCTTAGCCCATAGCATACGGGCGGCCCGCATTTTAGCAATTTCCATGAAATGGTTCATACCAATACCCCAGAAGAAAGAAAGGCGGGGGGCAAAGTCGTCTATTTTGAGCCCTGCTTTAAGCCCGGTGCGGATGTATTCCAGGCCATCGGCCAGGGTATAAGCCAGTTCGATATCGGCCGTAGCCCCAGCTTCGTGCATGTGGTAACCGGAAATGGAGATACTGTTAAAGCGAGGCATATTGTTGCTGGTATACTCAAAAATATCCGCTATGATGCGCATAGAAGGTTGAGGCGGATAGATATAGGTATTCCGCACCATGAATTCCTTGAGAATGTCGTTTTGGATGGTGCCGGAAAGCTGTTCGGGTTTTACGCCCTGCTCTATAGCGGCTGCTATATAAAAGGCCATAACAGGGATCACTGCCCCGTTCATGGTCATGGAGACCGACATCTGGTCGAGCGGGATCTGATCGAAAAGGATCTTCATATCCTCTATACTATCAATAGCTACCCCGGCCTTACCTACATCACCGATCACGCGTTCGTGATCGGAATCATAACCCCGGTGAGTAGCCAGATCAAAGGCTACCGAAAGTCCTTTCTGTCCGGCTGCCAGATTTCTGCGGTAAAAGGCGTTGGATTCCTCTGCTGTAGAAAATCCGGCATATTGGCGAATAGTCCAGGAACGACTGGTATACATGCTGGAATAAGGACCTCTAAGGTAGGGGGAAAGGCCAGCAACAAAATCTACATGTTGCAGTTTGTCAAAGCCCTCCTTGCCAAAACTTTCAGGGACTTCAATCCTTTCAGGGGTCTGCCAGATACCTATTCCGGCAGAGGGCTTCCCAGCTTGATTTTTATAAGCGGTATTTTGAAAATTGTGTCTTTCCATGATTTTTGGCTTTAGATGCTTCACCTTGTTCAGTATGACCTAAAAATCATTCCGAACTAAGTGAGGGATCTATTTTAGCGTATCCTCAATTTTTTCCGATAGGCGTTTTATCCTGACGGGTTTTACGGTGGTACCTTTAAGGCTCTTATCGGTTATGGTTTTGGATTCAATATTTTTCTCATCATCCTTGCGGTATCGGTTAACCCCGATCAGGATCTTTTGACCTTCGTCAAAAGCTTGTTGTTCAGCCCTGGCCGTGGTTTCCACCTCTTGTTGTAGCCACCCTTTCTTCAGGGCTTTTACATAGCCACCTTCTGCTTCTATGGATTTGAAGAATTCCCAGCCTTTACGGGCGAGTGCCTCGGTTAAGTTTTCAATAAAATAAGAGCCCCGTGCGATATCACTTACGGCATCCAGATGGGCTTCGTATTGTGCAATTAAAGATTGATTGCGGGAAATACGGCTTTCCAGGCTTTCGCTGTTATTGTCATCCTGTATAAAGGGTTTGATGGAAAGTTCATCACAACCGCCAATTACGGCAGCCATAGTTTCATTGGTGGTGCGTATCATATTATTGTAAGCATCCATGTTGCTTTTATTACGCAAAGAGTTTTCACAATAAATATGAGCTTCGCTTTCGGGGAGCTTCAACTCAGATTGAAAGTTGAGCCATAACCTGCGAAAAGCACGCAGCTTGGCGATCTCTCCAAAATAACTAGAGCCGATGGCAAAATTGAACCAGAATTTTGTGGTCGACTCTAATTGTAAACGGTGAATATATTCATAAGCCATGCTGAGGGCTATACCCAGTTGCTGACCCAGGTCTGCCCCGGCATTGGCAAACAGGTTGGCATTGATGCAAACGGTTTTAAAACCAGCTGATGTAGCATGGGTAAGCTTTTTAAGCTCATTGAGATCCTCGTTTTCGCCTTTGAACCAGCTGCCGGTACGAGCAAGGTTTTCCAGGCAATCGATATTAATGGAACCGTTTATTTGACTGTGATTAAGTTGACGTTCCTTTATAATTTTTTGAAGCTTATCCCATATTTCCAGACCGTTCCCTTCTGTCACAAAGTGAGTGTAAATATGTTCGATGAGGATATCTTTCAAAAGAGTTTTGAGATCAGTATCGGGGCCGAGGTAGAACAGGAGGGAGGTGGCGCCTTTGTTTAAATAGTTCAGGGCTTTTTTATTGTCTTCTTTTTCATCGCGGACTAAAATCTCCTGTACGGTCTCCCAGCCTTTTTGATTACCCAAAGAATAAGCTTGTTCTACCTGCCCGTTTTCCCGGTTATAAACAGCTTCAACTACGATGTTTTCTTCTAGTTCAGAACGAAGGCTGGTAACGGTTTTTCCCTTAAGGTCTTTTTCAATTTTTTGCTGCCACTCGGCTAAAGTATATGGGTTGAAATCTTCAAAGAGATTTTCTTCAGGCATAGATCAGGCTTTGAAGCAAAGGTCTGAAAAGAGTTTCAATGTTAAAAAGCAGGGATTATTCTTCCGTTTCTATCAGATAAATCTCTTCTCCCGGACGGTTCATCCAGTATTGCTCCCGGGCAAACTTTTCCAGTTTTTCCAGGTCGGAGGTCAGTTCCTCCAGTTGTTTGCGGTCTCTGGCTATTTCGCTTTGATAATACTGGATATTTTCCTCCAGTTCTTCAATTTCATGGTTGAGTTCGTGGTGGATGAGATATGAGTTTACGTCCAGAAAGAGCATCCATACCAGAAAAGTTACGGTAGACAGGACGTATTTATTGGAAATAATCCTGAACCATTTTTGCTGACGGATGAAAGGCCATTTATCTTTCATAGGATCAAAGTAAGTAAACCTTTAGCCTGAATAGTTATCCAGAAGATATTTTTGCTTAACAGAGGAGTGTTAAAATCAAGTAGTAAACTGAAGATCGCTCAAGTTGTGGTACAAACCATTTTCTATTTGCAAGAGTTCCTCGTGCGTACCACTTTCCACAATCTTGCCTTTTTCCATTACAATAATCTTGTCGGCTTTGCGAATGGTAGCCAGGCGATGAGCAATTACTATTGAGGTTCGTCCTATCATTAGCTTATCCAGAGCATCCTGTACCAGCCTTTCCGATTCTGAATCAAGGGCCGAGGTGGCCTCGTCCAGGATCAGTATTTTAGGATTTTTAAGAACGGCCCTGGCTATAGCTATGCGTTGCCGCTGTCCACCGGACAATTGTAGCCCTCTTTCTCCTACAACAGTGTCTAACAGGTCTTTAAAGTTTTTGATGAACTCCCAGGCATTGGCCTTTTTGGCAGCTTCAATGATCTCTTCTTCCGTAGCATCGGTCTTGCCGTAGCTAATGTTCTCGCGTATACTCCCCCCAAAGAGAAAAACATCCTGGGGCACTACCGCCATTTGATTTCTCAATTGCGATAAAGAATATTTATTGGAAGGTTTACCGTCAAAATAAATAGTACCCGAAGATGGTTCGTAAAAACGCAGAATAAGGTTGACCAAAGTTGATTTTCCTGCTCCGCTAGGCCCAACCAGTGCTATTTGTTCACCTGATCGGGCACTGAAGCCTACATCTTTTAAAACTTCATTGTCTTTGCGGGTGGGATAGGTAAAGCTGACATTTGAAAATGTCAGTTCACCTTTAAAACCCGGTAAAAGGTTTTCCACTTTATCTTCCTGAACTTCCTCTGTTTCTTCATCCAATATTTCCATGAGCTCCTCGGTGGCTCCTATAGCTTTTTGCAAGCTAGCGTATACATTAGCCAGGCCTCCGATTGATCCGCCAATGAAACCGGAGTAGATCACAAAACTGAAGAGCTGCCCGGTTTGTAACTCCCCGGTAGCGATCAGATTAGCGCCTTGCCATATAACAGCTACTATAGCGCCAAATAAACCTATAATAATGAAGGAACTGAAGGCTCCGCGATATTTGCCACCTTTCATGGCAATTTTAGCCACCTCATTGGTTTTGTTGCGGTAACGTATGATCTCAAAAAATTCGTTGGCAAAAGCCTTTACATTAAAGATGCCCTGCAAGGTTTCTTCTACTATGGTGTTGGATTCAGCTACTTGTTTTTGCACATCTTTGGAATACCTCCGGATAAAACGCCCGAAGAAAACAGAGATGACGACAATAGCCGGCAGGATGGCCAGCATAAAGAGGGTGAGTTTCACAGAAGTAATGGCTAAAAGGGTAATACCACCTATTATAATGATCATCTGACGGAGGAATTCGGCCAGGGTGGTGGTAAAGGTTTCCTGTAAAAGTGAAATATCCGATGATATGCGGCTGTTCAATTCACCTACTCTTTTTTGGTTAAAAAAAGTTACGGGTAATTTGATCAGGTGCCGGTAGGTAGCCTGCCGCAGGGAGGCCAGGGTTTTTTGGGTAACATTGACAAAGAGAATGATGCGAAAAAAGGAGAAAACAGCCTGGGCCATTAATACTACGAACAGCAGCAAGGCCGTATCATTAATATTTTCAATGATCTTCTCTGTGTTGGTGGCATCTACCAGATCGCCTAAAAGTTTGGGAAATGCCAGGTTGGCAGAACTGGAGAAAAATAAAAACACCAGCCCCAGAATGAATTCAGCCCGGTAGGGCTTTACATACTTATAAAGCCTGAGCGACTTTTTGAAGGATTTCCAGCTTAATTTAGCCTTCTTCTTTTCTTCTGACATCACATTCTAATTACGAGTGTTTCAAAGTTGCAACAGCCTTGCCAAGGTCAAAATACTGTTATTTTTTCCGGTAATACTCAACTTTAGCTTGAATGATTTATAGAGATGCCTAAAATATACAATCCGATATTGTCATGTAGTAATATTTATATATTTGGCCTCCTATCAACCGCGATAATTCTCTAAATGAGTACAAATAAAGAATCATGGGGTACCCGGGTAGGTCTTATTCTGGCTATGGCGGGTAATGCCGTTGGCCTGGGTAATTTTCTCAGGTTCCCTGTTCAGGCCGTACAAAATGGCGGTGGCGCATTTATCATTCCCTACCTTATCAGTTTTCTTTTAATGGGTATCCCTCTTTTGTGGGTTGAATGGTCGATGGGAAGGTTTGGCGGAAAATTTGGCGACCACTCCACTCCCTTTATCCTGGATAACATGACCAAAAAGCGTTTGTGGAAGTATTTTGGGATTTTCGGGATCTTCACCAATATGGGAGTTATGGCCTACTACACTTATATAGAGTCATGGACCCTAACCTACACTATAAAATCACTTAAAGGCGATTTCCTCGGGATGGGGATAGACGATGTAGGCCGCTTTTTTGATTCCTATGTCGATCTCGGCTCCGGTATTAATCTTCCGGGTTGGGGTTTGCTGGCCTTTGTTGTAACACTTACACTTAACATATATATCTTATCAAGAGGTCTCAGTGGTGGAATTGAGAAAGTGGCCAAAATAGCCATGCCTTTACTGATCGTATTTGGGGCTTTCCTGGCAGTGATCGCGATAACATTAGGAGATACCGGGCAATGTACGGATTGCAACTCTCACGTAGGACTCAATTTTTTATGGCAACCCCAGTTTGATACACTGGCCAATCCCAAAGTATGGCTGGCAGCTGCCGGGCAAATATTCTTTACTCTTTCCGTGGGGATGGGGACTATACATTGTTATGCTTCTTATGTAAAAAGCAAAGATGACATTGCTTTAAATGCCATGTCTGCCGGTTGGATGAATGGTTTTGTAGAGATTGTCCTCGGTGCTTCGGTAGTGATCCCTATTGCTGTAGGATATTTAGGGTTGGATTGGGTTAAGGAAAATGCCGGATTTATGATGGCCTTTAAGACCATGCCATACCTCTTCGATCAATTCGGCAGTGTGATGGCTATTCTGGCAGGGGTAGCCTGGTTTGGCCTGTTATTTTTTGCGGGGATCACTTCTTCACTGGCTATGGGAACCCCCTGGATGGGCTTTGTGGAGGATGAGTTTGACTGGAGCAGGAATAAAGCTGCTTTTACATTAGGATTAGTGATACTGGTGCTGGCTTTACCTACCATACTATTTTTTGAAAAAGGGGTTTTTGACGAATATGATTATTGGACCGGCACTGTGTCCCTGGTGGTATTTGCCCTGGCAGAGGTTATCCTTTTTGCCTGGGTATTTGGCATGGACAAGGGCTGGAAAGAGATTACCGGGGGAGCCGACATGAAAGTACCTATAGTGTTCAAATACATCATTAAATATGTAACACCACTTTTTATAGCGGTAATTTTTATTACATCCTTGTTCAAACCCCTTAACGGAGATCTCAGCGACTGGACACAGGCCTTCAGTCAACTATCTTCAGGCGAAGGTTGGCCCTGGGCCAATGACAGTATCATTAACCAGGTCTTCCACTTAAATACGGGCATTGAGTGGTTTAATGCAGATGGGGCTACTGATATGTTCTACGTTGATATGTCGAGATTTTTGCTTATTTTAACTTTTGTTGGTTTGGGGGTTATGATCAAGATAGCATCCAACCGCAGAAAACGTTTAGCAACCAATAAGGTAGAAGCATGAGTACATTTGCGTTGATATTAATGATTACTGTGCAAGGTCTTGTGGCCTGCACAACAGCATATTTTTTCTTCAAGGTTCTTAAAACCCCTCCTAAGCAGGAACCGGACTCCTATTCGGAAAATGACGATATCCCCCGCTAAATGTTGATTGATGTGGAAGGGTCTGAAAGAGTTTTTTTACTATCCACGTAGTCAGCGCAACGGGATTTTTGTGCTGATGGGCGTGATCATCCTTCTCCAGTTTTTTCTATACGTTGATGATTTTTTCTTCAAACCGGAACCAGTCGACCGGGAAGAACTGGAACAAGTACTCACCGAATGGAAAAAGCGCGATAGCCTGGCCAGCTATAAACCAGAAAAAACTATAACTTTCTTCAACTTCGATCCTAATACAGCCACCGAAGAGGAGCTAAAGTTACTGGGGCTATCTGACAGACAGGCTGAAATAATAGTTAATTACCGTAGTAAAGGTGGAAAGTTTCGTCAAAAAGACGACTTACTCAAAATTTACAGTATAGACACCAATTGGTATCTGAAAGCGAAACCCTACGTATCAATAGCCTCGAATACCAATACTAAATTGAAAAAAGAAAGGGTATTTGATTTCAGGCAATTTGATCCTAATACTATTTCTAAGGCTGAACTTGAAAATATGGGGCTGAAAGAGTGGCAAGCCCGTATGGTGGAAACTTATCGTACCAAGGTAAGGCCTTTTCAAAAGCCCGGTGACTTATATAAGATATACGGCCTGGATTCTGTTTTGATAGAAAAGATGCTTCCTTATGTTGAACTGGATACCAGTTTTTTGAAGCAGGAACCCAAAGAAATTGTATTGATAGAATTGAATTCGGCTGATACTAATGAACTGACAAAGATCAAAGGGATAGGCCGCGCTTATGCCCGCAGAATAGTCAAATACCGTCAATTGTTGGGAGGTTTTGTCAATAAAGAACAGCTACTTGAAGTATACGGTATGGATTCGACACGTTATCAGCGTATAAATGAGCATATAGAGGTGGATATCTCGAAAATCAACAGGCTAAATGTGAACACTGCAACGTTTAAAGAGTTACTAAAACATCCTTACCTGTCTTATGAAGTAGTGCAGAATATCGTAAACTTCAGGAATAATGTAAGGCCCTTTAAAAAGGTAGATGAACTGAAAAATATTGAGTTGGTCGATGAGGATTTAATGAGTAAAATTGCAAAATATCTCACTGTAAGAGGCGATGTGGAGTCTGATCAGTGATAACTCTGAAAGTAAATTATTGGAAATTATGGAATTAACGGCTGAAAATTTGGAGGTAGGTTTAGACTTCAGCATGTCGGAAACTCAGAAGATGGTAGCCGAAACCGTGCAGGATTTTTGTGAACAACATATCCGTCCCAATATAATGATGTGGGATGAAAGCCAGGAATATCCTATCAAAGTATTTAAGAAACTGGGAGAGTTGGGCCTGATGGGAGTATTAGTTCCCGAAGAGTACGGAGGTGCAGGCTTAAGCTATAATGAATATGTTACTGCTATAACAGAATTGAGTAAAGTTGATCCTTCTATCGGTTTGTCGATGGCTGCTCATAATTCACTTTGTACCGGACATATAATGCAGTTTGGCAACGAAGAACAGAAAAGGAAATATCTCCCGAAACTGGCCACTGCTGAATGGATTGGTGCTTGGGGCTTAACGGAAGCCAATACCGGTTCAGATGCTATGCGAATGCGTGTTACAGCTGAGAAAGATGGAGACGATTGGATATTGAACGGAGCCAAAAACTGGATTACGCACGGTATAAGCGGAGATGTGGCAGTGGTATTGGCCCGTACGGGGGAATTACTCGATAGTCACGGAATATCCGCTTTTGTAGTTGAAAGAGGAACTCCCGGTTTTTCAGGGGGTAAAAAAGAGAATAAATTGGGTATGCGCGCCTCTGAAACAGCAGAGATGATATTCGACAACTGCCGCATTCCCGCTAAAAATATGCTGGGTAAAGAAGGTGAAGGTTTTATACAGGCGATGAAAGTATTAGACGGAGGTCGTATTTCCATTGCCGCCTTATCGCTGGGAACAGCCTACGGAGCTTATGAAGCAGCCAAAAAATATTCCAAAGAAAGGGAGCAGTTCGGTCAGCCTATTAGTAATTTTCAGGCTATAGCTTTTAAACTGGCTGATATGGCCACTGAGATTGAAGCAGCAGAACTCCTGACCTTTAAGGCAGCCGATCTGAAGAACAGGGGAGAGAAGGTTACCAATCTCAGCGCTATGGCCAAGTATTATGCTTCTGAAGTGGCGGTTAAGGTATGCAATGAGGCAGTACAGATCTTTGGCGGCTATGGCTTCACTAAAGATTTTCCTGTGGAGAAATTTTATCGCGATGTAAAGCTCTGCACTATTGGAGAAGGAACCAGTGAAATTCAAAAAGTGGTACTTTCCAGAAATTTGATGAAGGATTAATTTCCAGAGAAATATTTTTTACATTTGCAGCCCTGAAAATTTTAAAGATAAGCAATGTTAGTAATATCTGTTAAAGAAGGTGAATCTATCGAGCGCGCTTTAAAGCGTTATAAGAGAAAGTACGACCGTACTGGTGTACAAAGGGAGATAAGGGCTCGTCAGCAGTTTATCAAGCCTTCCGTAAAGCGCAGAAGCGAAATTATTAAGGCTGCCTACATCCAGCAAAAGCGCCAGGACGAAGAGTAGATTCAGTAATTCTTAACATATTTAAAGCAAGGATTTGTAACTTTACATCTCCTTGCTTTTTCATTTATGCTATTTGAAGATTTTTTTGACTATCTCAGACTTCAGAAGCGTTACTCTGAACATACCCTCACCGCCTATTCTACAGATATCAGATCCTTTTCTGACTACCTTTCTTCTGAATTTGAAGTAGACGACATAACGGAAACCAATCATCAGCTGGTGAGAAGCTGGATCATCAACCTCATGGAAAGTGGCTTATCTGCCAGAAGCATGAATCGTAAAATATCCAGCCTTAAAACGCTATTTCGCTACCTTCTCAAGGAAGGAAAAATAACAGTCAATCCTATGAGTAAAGTAACTGCCCCTAAACAGGGTAAGAGGCTTTTGAGGGTAGTAAACCAGGATGATATCAATTCTTTGCTGGACGACAATCTCTTCCCCAATGACGAATGGGGTAAAACGGAAAAAATGATCATAGAGACATTTTACAATACCGGTATGCGTCTTAGTGAGCTAATCAATTTGAAATTTGAAAATATAGATCTTAAAACAGGTCAAATTAAGGTTTTGGGCAAGAGAAATAAAGAACGTATCATTCCCACAAGTGATAATTTTAGACAATTGCTACTTGCTTACCAAAATCAACAAGCTGTAAATAGGGAGGTATCGCCACAATCGTGGTTTTTTGTGAATAAAAAAGGAAATAAGCTATACCCCAAGCTTGTATATGAAATGGTAAATAAGTACCTTAGTTTAGTTTCTGAGATCGAAAAAAAAAGTCCACATGTGTTGAGGCACTCGTTTGCTACGCATATGTTGAACAGGGGGGCTGATCTCAATTCAATCAAGGAATTACTCGGGCATTCCAATTTATCAGCTACCCAGGTCTATACTCATAATTCTATAGACCAGATTAAACGATTGTATAACCAAAGCCACCCGAGAGGCGACAAAAACTCTTAGATCTATGAAGGTACACGTTCAGTCTGTAAACTTTACTGCAGATCAAAAGCTCATCGATTTTATCCATAAAAAAATGAACAAGCTGGATCAATTCTACGACCGTATTATCGATGGAGAAGTTTTTTTAAAAGTTGACAACAATCACACCAAGCAAAACAAGATTACCGAAGTAAAACTGAACATACCAGGCCATGACCTCGTGGTAAAAAAACAATGTAAATCATTCGAAGAAGCTACCGACTTATCCGCTCAGGCCTTACGCAGACAGTTACGCAAGCACAAAGGCAAGGTAAAAGCACTGGCTTCTTAAAATCTTTTTCTGCTATTTGTAGCAATTCAATTTCTTTATACATTTGCAGTCCGTTTTTTGAACGGGCTGTTCTTTTATGTAATGTACTGTAAAAGCCTGTGTAGCTCAGTTGGCCAGAGCAGCTGATTTGTAATCAGCTGGTCGGGGGTTCGAATCCCTCCACAGGCTCCAGTGGAGGCATAAGTGTTGAAAACCACTTTTGCCTCTACTAACAAAATCGGGGAGATACTCAAGCGGCCAACGAGGACAGACTGTAAATCTGTTGGTTTTTACCTTCGCAGGTTCGAATCCTGCTCTCCCCACAGCCAGAAGTTAGCTCTAAAGTTTAAGGCTTAAAGTTCAAAGTCAAAATAGCTATCGTTAAACCTTAAACTTTAGAACTAAAAAATAAATTAAGCGGGAGTAGCTCAGCTGGCTAGAGCATCAGCCTTCCAAGCTGAGGGTCGCGGGTTCGAATCCCGTTTCCCGCTCTAAGGTGGAAATTAGTTGATTAGTATAAGGTTGATTGGTAAACGAGCAATGCTGATCTCCAATTAACTAATCAACTAATTAACTAATTACTGCCGATGTAGCTCAGGGGTAGAGCGTTTCCTTGGTAAGGAAAAGGTCAGGGGTTCAAATCCCCTCATTGGCTCTAAGTGAAAGACCAAGGTGGTCTCGCTTGTTGTAAATTAGAATAAATTAAAATTTAATTATTTAAACCATGGCAAAAGAAACTTTCCAACGTACCAAGCCACACTTGAATATAGGTACTATCGGACACGTTGACCACGGTAAGACCACTCTGACTGCTGCCATTACTACTGTATTGGCTAATGCCGGTCTTTCTGAAAAGCGTGATTTTGATTCAATTGATAATGCTCCTGAAGAAAAAGAAAGGGGTATTACGATTAATACTGCTCACGTAGAGTACGAAACTCAGAACCGTCACTATGCTCACGTTGACTGTCCCGGTCACGCTGACTATGTAAAGAATATGGTAACAGGTGCCGCCCAGATGGATGGTGCTATCTTAGTTGTTGCCTCTACAGATGGTCCTATGCCTCAAACTCGTGAGCATATCCTTCTGGGCCGTCAGGTAGGTATTCCACGTATCGTTGTTTTCATGAACAAAGTGGACATGGTTGACGATGAAGAGCTTTTAGAATTAGTTGAAATGGAGATCCGTGAGCTTCTTTCTTTCTACGAATACGATGGTGATAATACCCCTGTTATCCAAGGTTCAGCTCTTGGAGCTCTCAACGGTGAGCAGAAGTGGGTAGATACAGTAATGGAGTTAATGGCAGCTGTTGATGAGTGGATCGAAGAGCCTGTACGTGATAATGAGAAACCTTTCCTTATGCCTATCGAGGACGTTTTCTCAATTACTGGTCGTGGTACAGTTGCTACCGGTCGTATTGAAACTGGCGTTGCCAACACAGGAGATGCCGTAGAGATCATCGGCTTTGGCGATGAGAAGCTTACTTCTACTATCACAGGTGTAGAGATGTTCCGTAAAATCCTCGACAGAGGTGAGGCTGGTGATAATGTAGGTATTCTTCTCCGCGGTATTGAAAAAACTGATATCCGCAGGGGGATGGTAATTTGTAAGCCCGGCTCTATTACTCCTCATACTAAGTTCAAGGCTGAGGTGTATATCCTTAAGAAAGAAGAAGGTGGCCGCCACACTCCTTTCCACAATAAGTATCGTCCTCAGTTCTACCTTCGTACAACTGATGTAACTGGTGAGATCATTCTTCCAGAAGGTACTGAAATGGTAATGCCTGGCGATAACTTGTCTATTACCGTTGAACTGATAGCCCCCGTAGCTATTAATCAAGGTCTGCGCTTCGCTATCCGCGAAGGTGGTAGAACTGTTGGCGCGGGTCAGGTTACTGAAATTATAGAGTAAGAGAGTTCTCTTAAATAATGAATTTGATCAAAAGGTATTCCGAGGTTTTCGGGATGCCTTTCTGTCATAAGTAAAGAAGGTATAAAAGTTGCAAAGCTTTGAGGTTGTTGAACAATAAACTTTGAACCTTAACAACTTTAAACTTCAAAACCAAATATACGGGTGTAGCTCAGCTGGTAGAGCAGCGGTCTCCAAAACCGAAGGTCGTGAGTTCGATTCTTACCACCCGTGCAAAGTATTAAAGAATGAATAAAGTAAGAGGATATTTCCAGGAATCTTATGAAGAGCTTGTTAATAAGACTTCATGGCCGAGCTGGAGTGACTTGCAAAGAACCTCAGTTTTGGTAGCCGTAGCTTCAATAATAATATCATTGATCATTTTTGCTATGGATAAAGTGATCAGTTTTGCATTGGAAACCTTTTACGAATTATTTTAAGAAGGATTAATGGCCGATTCAGGTAAAAAATGGTATGCACTTCGGGCTATATCCGGACAGGAAAATAAGATAAAAGCTTATATAGAGGACGAAGTAGAATATGCGGGATTACAAGATTATCTCGGGCAGGTACTGGTTCCGACTGAAAAAGTATACCAGATAAGGAATGGAAAAAAGGTTAGCAAAGAAAGGAATTACATTCCAGGCTATATAATGGTTGAAGCTCATCTCGTAGGAGAATTAGTACATACTATAAAAAACATAAATGGAGTAATAGGATTTCTGGGAGCCGAAAAAGGCGGAGATCCGGTTCCTTTGCGACAGGCTGAAGTAAATCGTTTACTGGGTAAAGTAGATGAACTTTCTGAATCTGATGAGCAGATTAATATACCTTTTGTAACTGGTGAAACGGTTAAGGTTATTGACGGACCTTTCAATGGCTTTACCGGTACAATTGAAAAGATAAACGAAGAGAAGAGAAAACTTGAAGTGATGGTTAAGATATTCGGGAGAAAAACCCCTCTTGAATTATCTTATATGCAGGTAGAAAAAGAATAGAGAATGTGAGCTCTGTAAATCCGGAAAAGCTTCCAGTCCGGTACACAGTTTTAGATAAATAAAGAAAAGTAAAAATGGCTAAAGAAGTAAGTGCTATAATTAAGCTTCAGGTAAGAGGCGGTGCTGCAAATCCATCTCCCCCTGTTGGCCCGGCATTGGGTGCCAAAGGTGTGAATATTATGGAGTTTTGCAAGCAGTTCAACGCCCGTACCCAAGACAAGCAGGGTAAAGTACTTCCGGTAATCATTACCGTGTACATGGACAAGTCTTTTGACTTTGTTATTAAAACCCCACCTGCGGCCGTACAGTTAATGGAAGCTGCAAAAATTAAGAAAGGATCGCCCCAGTCCAACCTTCAGAAAGTTGGCAAAGTTAGCTGGGAACAGGTAAAAGTAATTGCAGAAGATAAAATGCAGGATTTAAATGCTTTTACTGTGGAATCAGCCATGAATATGGTTGCCGGAACAGCTAGAAGCATGGGCATAACTATTACCGGAAACAAACCAGCTTAAAGAGACAAAAATGGCCGTAGTAAGTAAGAAAAGAAAGGACGCCCTGGCAAAAACTGAAAAGGATAAGAACTATTCTTTAGAAGAGGCCAGTGCATTGGTGAAAGATATCACCACTACCAAGTTTGATGCCTCCATTGATCTGGCAGTTCGTCTTGGTGTTGACCCTCGTAAAGCCAACCAGATGGTTCGTGGTGTGGTAACACTCCCCCACGGTACTGGTAAAGATGTTAAGGTTTTGGCTTTAGTTACCCCTGACAAAGAACAAGAAGCCAAGGATGCAGGTGCTGATTATGCAGGCCTGGATGAGTTCATTGAAAAAATAAAAGGGGGCTGGACAGATGTTGATGTGATTGTAACCATGCCTAGCGTTATGGGTAAAATAGGCCCTTTAGGGCGTATTCTTGGCCCTCGTGGTTTAATGCCTAATCCCAAAACAGGTACGGTAACCATGGATATAGCCAAAGCGGTATCAGATGTTAAGGCTGGTAAAATAGACTTTAAAGTTGACCGTTACGGAATTGTCCATGCTTCTGTTGGTAAGGCTTCTTTTGAGGCAAAAAAGATCAGGGAAAACGCAGAGGAGTTAATAAAAACCCTTATTCGCATGAAACCCTCTGCCGCCAAGGGAACCTACGTTAAAAGTATAAGCATGAGCAGTACCATGAGTCCCGGTATTGCCATTGATTCCAAATCTGTTTCTTAATACTCAAAGAGATGACAAGAGAAGAAAAAAACCAAGCTATAGATGATCTTACTGATGTATTAAAGGGTACGGATACTCTTTATATAGCAGATATTGAGGGTCTGAATGCAGAACAAACTTCAAGCCTTCGCAGATTGTGTTTCAAGAATGATATCAAGATCAATATTGTAAAGAATACCCTTCTTAAGAAGGCGATGGAGCGCTCCGAAAAGAATTTTGAAGAGTTGTTCCCTATCCTTAAGGGTAATACTAGTATAATGGTGTCTGAAACGGGAAATGCTCCGGCCAAACTCATCAAAGAGTTTAGAAAGAAACAGGATAAGCCCGTCCTGAAAGGAGCTTTTGTTCAGGAAGCCATTTACATCGGTGATGATCAACTCGATGCTCTTACCAAGCTTAAATCAAAGGATGAGCTTATCGGAGAGGTTATTACTCTGCTGCAATCTCCAGCCAAGAATGTTATTTCTGCCCTGCAAAGTAGCAGGAATACTCTTGGCGGCCTCTTGAAGGCACTGGAAGAGAGATCAGCATAATAGTTGTGTACGCACTCAGCTTCCATATATTAAGTGTTGTAATTTAAATTTTAAAAGACCAAAAAATGGCAGATATCAAAGAATTAGGCGATCAGTTAGTGAACCTTACCGTAAAGGAGGTTAGCGAACTGGCAGAATACCTGAAGCAAGAGCACGGTATTGAGCCAGCAGCAGCAGCCGTAGCAGTAGCCGGACCAGCAGCTGGTGGTGAAGGCGGTGACGCAGCTGAAGAAAAAACTGAATTTGATGTAATCCTCAAAGCCGCTGGTGGTTCCAAGCTTGCTGTTGTCAAGCTTGTAAAAGAACTGACCGGCTTAGGATTAAAAGAAGCAAAAGGACTTGTTGATGGCGCACCCAGCCCGTTGAAGGAAGGAGTAGCCAAAGATGAAGCAGAAGCACTTAAATCTCAGCTTGAAGAAGCTGGTGCTGAAGTAGAGCTGAAATAAGCTTTACCTGCTTTCTTGAAACTGGTTTAGGTCTTTCCCCGCTTTAAACAGTGGGGCTAGGCCTAAACCCTTTTGTGTTTAATTTAACTTTATTTCATTTTCTACAATGTCTAACAATCCGGCCACCAAAAATCTTGGAGAAAGAATAAATTTTGCATCTATAAAAAATGCTTTTGATTATCCTGACTTTCTGGATATTCAATTACAATCTTTCCAGGATTTTTTCCAACTAGACACTAAACCAGCAGACAGACAGGACGAAGGCTTATTCCGTACGTTTAGTGAAAATTTTCCCATAACTGACGCCAGGAACCAGTTTGTACTGGAATTCCTGGATTATTTTATAGACCCGCCACGCTATTCCGAAGAAGAATGCATTGAAAGAGGATTGACCTTTAGCGTGCCGCTTAAAGCCAGACTGAAATTATATTGTACCGATCCTGAACACGAAGATTTTGAGACAATTGTACAGGATGTTTATCTCGGTTCAATACCCTATATGACCCCCCGGGGTACTTTTATCATCAATGGTGCTGAAAGAATTGTAGTTTCCCAATTGCACCGTTCTCCCGGAGTTTTCTTCGGGCAAAGCTACCACGCCAATGGAACCAAGCTCTATTCAGCCCGTATTATTCCTTTTAAAGGAAGCTGGATAGAATTTGCTACCGATATCAATAGCGTGATGTACGCTTACATCGATCGTAAGAAAAAATTACCTCTTACTACCCTGCTCCGCGCTATTGGGTATGAGAGGGATAAGGATATACTCGAGATTTTTGACCTGGCTGAAGAAGTAAAGGTTTCTAAATCAGGTTTGAAGAAAGTAATGGGTCGTAGACTGGCCGCCCGTGTACTTAAGACCTGGATTGAAGACTTTGTGGATGAAGATACTGGTGAAGTAGTATCCATTGAAAGGAATGAAGTGGTACTCGATCGGGATACTATTCTCGAAAAAGATCACATCGATGAGATTATGGATGCAGAAGTACAAACTATTCTTCTCCATAAAGAAGACATTGAAGCATCGGAATACTCCATTATTCACAATACTCTGCAGAAAGATCCAACCAACTCTGAAAAAGAAGCAGTAGAGCACATTTATCGCCAGCTGAGAAATGCTGAGCCACCAGATGAAGAAACCGCTCGTGGTATTATCGACAAGCTTTTCTTCTCAGAGCAGCGTTATAACCTTGGAGAAGTTGGCCGTTACAGACTGAACAAAAAACTGGGCCTTGAGATTGCCGAAGATGTGCAGATACTCACCAAGGATGATATTCTGAGCATTGTGAAATATCTTATCGAGCTGATCAATTCCAAAGCAGAAGTAGATGATATAGACCACCTGAGTAACAGGAGGGTTCGTACCGTTGGGGAGCAATTGGCCAATCAGTTTGGCGTAGGTTTAGCCCGTATGGCACGTACTATTCGTGAGCGCATGAATGTCCGCGACAATGAGGTATTTACCCCTATAGATCTGATCAACGCTAAGACCTTGTCTTCCGTTATCAATTCTTTCTTTGGCACTAACCAATTATCTCAGTTCATGGATCAAACCAATCCCTTGTCTGAGATTACTCATAAAAGAAGGTTATCTGCTTTAGGGCCTGGTGGTCTTTCACGGGAAAGAGCCGGTTTTGAGGTTCGTGATGTTCACTATACTCACTACGGACGTCTATGTCCTATTGAAACACCGGAAGGGCCAAACATTGGGCTGATATCTTCCATGTGTGTTTACTCTAAGGTTAATAAAATGGGATTTCTTGAAACTCCTTATCGCAAAGTTGATAATGGTAAGGTAGACTTTTCACAAGATCCGGTTTACCTGAGTGCCGAGGAGGAGGAAGAAAAAGTAATTGCCCAGGCTAATGCCCCTGTTGCCGATAACGGAAATTTTGTCAATGACAAGGTTAAAGCACGTGATGAAGCGGATTACCCATTAATAGAGCCTGATAAGATCGATTATATGGATGTATCACCTAACCAGATTGCATCTATTTCGGCTTCTTTGATCCCTTTTCTGGAGCATGATGATGCTAACCGTGCCTTGATGGGATCGAACATGATGCGCCAGGCTGTACCTCTGTTAAGACCGGATGCTCCGATTGTAGGAACCGGGCTGGAAAGAAGAGTAGCTTCAGATAGCCGGGTGTTGATCAATGCTGAAGGGGATGGAGAAGTGGAATACGTTGATTCGGAAAAAATTGTGATCCGATACGACCGCAATGAAGACGAAGAGTTAGTGAGTTTTGATGATGAATTTAAAACTTATAATCTCGTCAAGTTCCGCAAGACTAATCAAGGCACATGTATTAATATTAATCCCATTGTTACCAAAGGTGAAAGAGTTACCAAAGGCCAAGTACTTTGTGAGGGTTACGCTACCGAAGGCGGAGAATTAGCACTTGGCAGAAATATGCAGGTGGCCTTCATGCCCTGGAAAGGTTACAACTTTGAGGACGCTATCGTAATATCTGAAAAGGTAGTACGGGAAGATATCTTCACCTCTATCCATATAGATGAATATTCACTGGAAGTAAGGGATACCAAATTAGGGGTTGAAGAACTAACTGCTGATATTCCTAACGTAAGTGAAGAAGCCACTAAAGACCTGGATGAAAATGGTATCATCAGAGTAGGGGCCGAAGTAAAACCCGGTGATATTTTAATTGGTAAGATAACCCCCAAAGGAGAGTCTGATCCCACCCCGGAAGAAAAACTGCTCCGCGCCATTTTTGGTGATAAAGCAGGTGACGTTAAAGATGCGTCACTTAAAGCTTCCCCCTCATTGAATGGTGTGGTAATAGATAAGAAGCTTTTCTCTCGTGCCATCAAGGATAAGAAAACACGCCTTAAGGATAAGGAAGAACTGGAAAGACTGGAAGAAGAGTTCAACATGAAAGTGGAGAACATTCGTCAGAAATTCCTTGAAAAGCTCAATATATTGGTAGCCGGTAAAACCAGCCAGGGAGTTAAAAACGACCTCAATGAAGAAGTGATTCCCAAGGGTACCAAGTTTACACAAAAGATACTGAATGGTATTGATGATTACACTCGCATTACTGGTGGAACCTGGACTACCGACAACGATAAGAACGAGCTTATTGCCACTTTGATTCACAATTATAAAATCAAGGTGACAGATATAATGGGAGCCTATAAGCGCGAGAAGTTTACCATTAGCGTAGGTGATGAACTCCCTGCCGGTATTGTTAAAATGGCCAAGGTTTACATTGCCAAAAAACGCAAGCTCAAAGTAGGGGATAAAATGGCGGGACGCCATGGTAACAAAGGTATTGTGGCCCGTATCGTTCGCCAGGAAGATATGCCTTTCCTGGAAGACGGAACCCCTGTTGATATTGTGCTGAATCCATTGGGTGTACCTTCCCGTATGAATATCGGTCAGATTTATGAAACCGTATTGGGTTGGGCCGGTAAGAAATTAGGTAGAAAATACGGTACCCCAATTTTTGACGGGGCATCCATTGATGATATTAATAAACTGACAGACGAGGCCGGTATACCCCGTTTTGGTCACACCTATTTGTATGATGGAGGTACCGGTGAACGTTTTCACCAGGCAGCCACGGTAGGTGTTATTTATATGCTTAAACTTGGCCACATGGTTGACGATAAGATGCACGCTCGTTCTATTGGTCCTTATTCACTGATCACACAGCAACCTTTGGGTGGTAAAGCCCAATTCGGAGGTCAGCGTTTTGGTGAGATGGAGGTTTGGGCCCTCGAAGCCTTTGGCGCTTCCAATATCCTGCGTGAGATTCTGACGGTTAAGTCAGATGATGTGGTAGGTAGGGCTAAGACCTATGAAACTATAGTTAAAGGAGAGCCTATGCCTGAACCAGGTATTCCTGAGTCATTCAATGTATTGTTACATGAATTGAATGGCCTTGGCTTGAAGATCACTTTGGACTAACCATTTTATAAGAACTTAATTTTTCCGATACATGACTTTAAGGAAAACAGATAAAAACAATTATAATAGTAATTTTCAAAGCATTACTATAAGCCTGGCTTCTCCCGAGAGCCTTCTGGAGAAATCTTATGGTGAGGTTTTGAAACCAGAAACTATCAACTACCGTACTCACAAGCCAGAAAGGGATGGTCTTTTTTGTGAAAGGATATTCGGGCCGGTAAAAGACTACGAATGTGCTTGTGGTAAGTACAAACGTATCCGTTACAAAGGTATTGTATGCGACCGCTGCGGAGTGGAAGTTACCGAGAAAAAAGTTAGAAGGGAACGGGTAGGTCATATAAACCTGGTAGTTCCGGTAGCTCATATCTGGTATTTTAAGTCTTTACCTAACAAAATAGGCTATCTCCTAGGTCTTCCCACCAAAAAGCTCGATATGATCATTTACTACGAGCGCTATGTGGTGATACAGGCCGGAAATGCTACTCATCCTGATGGTACTCCACTTAATTACATGGAATACCTGACTGAAGAAGAGTACCTTGAGATATTGGATCGCCTGCCCAGTGAAAATCATTACCTGGACGATAGCGACCCAAATAAATTTATCGCTAAAATGGGGGCTGAGGCACTCATCGAGTTGCTTTCCCGTTTGGATCTAGACCAGCTTTCTTACGACCTCCGTCATAAAGCCAATACGGAAACTTCTCAGCAAAGGAAACAAGAGGCCTTAAAACGTCTTCAGGTAGTAGAGGCTTTCCGCGATGCCAATACCCGTATTGAGAACCGGCCTGAATGGATGATCGTTAAGGTAGTACCGGTTATCCCCCCTGAATTGCGTCCCCTGGTTCCTCTGGACGGAGGTCGTTTTGCAACTTCCGACCTTAATGATCTGTACCGCAGGGTAATCATCAGGAATAACCGTTTGAAGAGATTGCTGGAGATCAAGGCTCCTGAGGTGATCCTTAGAAATGAGAAAAGAATGCTGCAGGAAGCGGTTGATTCGCTTTTTGACAACACCCGTAAGTCCAGTGCTGTTAAAACGGATAGCAACCGGGCGCTTAAATCCCTTTCCGATTCTTTGAAAGGTAAGCAAGGTCGTTTCCGTCAAAACCTCTTAGGAAAAAGGGTTGACTATTCTGCCCGTTCAGTTATTGTTGTAGGGCCTGAATTGAAACTCCACGAATGTGGTTTGCCTAAAAACATGGCAGCCGAACTGTTCAAACCTTTTATCGTTCGCAAGCTGATCGAAAGAGGGATCGTTAAAACGGTAAAATCTGCCAAAAAGATCATTGATAAGAGAGAGCCGGTAGTTTGGGATATCCTCGAAAATGTTATGAAAGGGCACCCCGTTCTGCTTAACCGTGCTCCGACTCTTCACCGTTTAGGTATTCAGGCGTTTCAGCCCAAGCTGATCGAAGGTAAAGCTATTCAGCTTCACCCCTTGGCCTGTACAGCTTTTAACGCTGACTTTGACGGTGATCAGATGGCAGTTCACCTGCCTTTAGGATCGGCCGCTATCCTGGAAGCACAGATATTGATGTTGGCTTCTCATAATATTTTGAACCCGGCCAACGGTTCACCTATTGCCGTTCCTTCTCAGGACATGGTACTGGGGCTTTACTATATGACCAAAGCTAAACCCAGCACCGATGATATGAAGGTAAAAGGCGAAGGGCTGACTTTTTACTCTGCCGAAGAATTGATGATCGCCTATAATGAAGGAAGGGTAGATCTCAATGCCGAGGTAAGGGTAAGAGGCCGGGTTGAGGAAGATGGTGAAATGAAGATCAAACTGATCGATACCAGTGCCGGTAGAGTGATCTTTAATACAGTAGTGCCGGAATCAGTGCCTTTTATCAATGAAGTACTGACCAAAAAAGCTCTGCGTGAGATCATTGCCATGATCCTCAAAAAAACAGATATACCCACTACTGCCGATTTCCTGGATAACATCAAGTCATTGGGCTACAATAATGCGTTCAGAGGAGGCTTGTCCTTTAGCCTGGGTGATATTATTATTCCGCAGGAAAAAGAAGACCTTATTAAGAGTGCCGAGGAGCAGATAGAAAGCATTTTGGCCAGCTATAATATGGGTCTTATCACCAATAATGAGCGTTACAATCAGGTAATTGATGTTTGGACTACTACCAATGCTCAGCTTACCGAAAGAGCGATGCATCACTTAAGAACTGATCGCCAGGGCTTCAATCCCATATTTATGATGCTTGATTCCGGAGCGCGTGGTTCTAAAGAACAGATCCGCCAGCTTTCAGGTATGCGTGGTTTGATGGCCAAACCTCAGAAATCGGGTTCATCAGGAGGAGAAATTATTGAAAACCCTATTATTTCTAACTTTAAAGAGGGTCTTTCTATTCTGGAGTATTTTATCTCTACTCACGGTGCGCGTAAAGGTTTGGCTGATACAGCCCTTAAGACAGCGGATGCTGGTTACCTTACCCGCAGGTTGGTTGATGTTGCCCAGGATGTGATTATCAATGAAGAAGACTGTGGTACACTGAGAGGATTAGAGGTTACCGCTCTCAAGAAAAATGAAGAGATAGTAGAGCCTCTCTACGACAGGATATTGGGCCGTACATCATTACACGATGTTACCGATCCAGTTTCCGGAGAATTGTATGTAAGATCAGGAGATGTAATTACAGAAGTAATTGCCCGCAAAATAGAAGAATCCGCCATTCAAATGGTAGAGGTCCGTTCTGCACTAACCTGTGAATCGGTAAAAGGTATTTGTGCCAAATGTTATGGAAGAAACCTGGCCACCGGCAAGAAAGTACAAAAAGGCGAGGCAGTAGGTGTTATAGCTGCTCAATCTATCGGTGAACCCGGAACACAGCTTACTCTCCGTACCTTCCACGTGGGTGGTACTGCCGGTAACGTTGCCGAAGAGTCATCTATCATGGCCAAATTTGACGGTAAGATAGACTTTGAAGAGCTGCGTACCGTAAAAGGAGAAGACAACGAAGGTAATCAGGTTGATGTTGTGATCGGTCGTACAGCTGAAATGAAGTTGATCGATGAAAAGACTGGTATCACCTTGGCGACCAATAATGTACCCTATGGTTCTTTCTTAAGGGTGAATGACGGTGACAAATTGAAGAAAGGCGATGTAATTTGCGAATGGGACCCTTACAATGCTGTTATCATCTCTGAAACTGCCGGTACTATCAAGTTTTCCGATATAGAACAAGGCGTTACCTATCGTGTGGAGATTGATGAGCAAACTGGTTTTATGGAAAAAGTGATCAACGAAACCCGTAATAAAAAGCTCATTCCTACTATATACATTGTAGACGGAGATGGTAAAGAACTTAAACACTATACCCTTCCCGTTGGGGCACACATTATAGTAGAAGAAGGCGATAAGATCAAAGCCGGTAAGACACTGGTTAAGATTCCTCGTAAATCGGCCAAGGCTGGTGATATTACAGGTGGCCTTCCCCGGGTTACAGAACTATTTGAAGCCCGTAATCCTTCCAATCCGGCTGTAGTATCTGAAATTGACGGAGTGGTATCTTATGGAAAGATCAAGCGTGGTAATCGTGAGATCATTGTAGAAAGCCGTACCGGTGAGGTGAAAAAATATTTGATCAACCTCAGTAAGCAGATACTTGTTCAGGAAAACGATTACGTACGTGCTGGTATGCCTTTGTCTGACGGAGCTATTACTCCTTCTGATATTCTAGCTATCCAGGGCCCCAACCGTGTTCAGGAATATCTTGTAAACGAGGTTCAGGAAGTATACCGTCTCCAGGGTGTGAAGATCAACGATAAGCACTTTGAGGTGATTGTTCGCCAGATGATGCGTAAGGTTGAGATACAGGATCCGGGTGATACTACCTTCCTTGAGGGTAATCTGGTTCACAAAGATGATTTTATCACGCAAAATGACTGGATATTCGACAAGAAAGTTGTGGTAGATGCCGGTGAATCCGATGAACTGAAGCAGGGACAGATCATTACAGCCCGCAGATTGCGCGATGAGAACTCCAAGCTTCGCAGAGCAGATAAAAAGCTGGCAGAAGCACGTGATGCCCAGCCTGCCACCGCTAAACCTGTACTGCAAGGTATAACAAGAGCTTCGCTTCAAACCAAGTCATTCATTTCGGCAGCTTCTTTCCAGGAAACTACTAAGGTTCTTAATGAAGCAGCTGTAAATGGCAAACGCGATACGCTTGAAGGATTGAAAGAGAACGTTATCGTTGGACATAAAATTCCCGCAGGTACCGGCCTTAAGGAATACGATAAGATCATTGTTGGTTCAAATGAGGATTATGAAAAACTCAAAGAGAGCCACAGTGTTGAAGAAGAAGTAGAAGAAGTAAAAAGCTAGTTATGGCCGAACAAAACCAGCCACCCAAAGAAGGACAGATCAGCCTGGAACTGAATGAGGAGATAGCGGAAGGTATCTATTCCAATTTAGCTATTATCAATCATTCAGCCAGTGAATTTGTCTTGGATTTTGTAAAGATCATGCCTGGTGTGCCTAAAGCCAGGGTTAAATCCCGTATTGTTTTAACCCCTCAACACGCCAAGCGTTTTTTGCGGGCCCTACAGGAAAATGTAAACCGCTTTGAAGGCCAGCATGGAGAGATCAAAGACGTAGAACAGCCTCAAATCCCACTGAACTTTGGTGGCCCTGCAGGCCAGGCCTGATAAACTGGGAAAATAGATTGGTTAAAACCCGCTTATTATAAGCGGGTTTTTTATTATCTGGCCTGATAAAAATCATGTTAAAAAAATATAATGCTGTTTAGTTTTGGATCAATGGGCAGAATCCTAAATAGGAATAGGGTAAAAGGCAATCTTGCCAATAACCATTGGCAATTGTTTGGTATTAAGTTTACCCAGGCTCTCCGCTATAAATTTGATTACTACCATTATTGTTCCGGTCATTTTACTGAGAAGGCCTCTATTAGGGAGATCAATCTTGAGTTTTGTAGTATAGGGAACGCCATATCCAAATTTTCAGTTTCAGGTCATACCAACTCCAAGTCTTATATGAGCACAGAAATATTAGATAGGGTTTTCAATGATCTTTTGTACGATAAAAGATTTTCAAGGGTTGCTACTATTAGTCTCTATGATGGGGGAGAGACCTTTTTACACTCTAAAAGGCTTGAACTTTTGAGAAGGGTAAAATTGCACAAAGCCCTATGGAATATAAGCGGTAAGAAATTTCCCAGGATAACGTTAATATCCAATGGAATACTGCTGCGGGAAAGTCAAGTAAAGGAGTTGCTTGAGATAAATGTTATAAACGAAATAGGTTTTAACCTGGATAGTGATAGTATCAAAGCTTTTGAAGATTTGAAAATGAATGGCGGGGAAGGGAGATTTGTTGAAAGATTAAAAATGTTCATCAAACTGAAAGATATTATCTCACCGGAGGTAAAGATCATTGGTGTTGGTATAGCAGAAAAGCCCCATGCTATCAATTCCGGTTACGTGTCACCTGAAATCGGGAGTGTTATCAATATACTGGATAGAATAGATTACAGGCTGCCAGGTGATACAAACATTGATAATATCGGAAAAGTCAATGAAACAGGTTGTAATCTTTTGTTGAAACAATTAACAATACTGCCTGACGGTAGTGTATCGGTATGCTGTAATGATTTGAATTCTAAAGGAATAGTTGGTAGTGTGCTGGGAAATAGCTTATATGATATCTATTTTTCAGGGGCGAGATTAAAATATGTTCGTAAATTGTACGAAGGAAAAAAGAAGAATTGGAGCTTTGCAGGAAATTGTATAAGCTATTAAAGTAAACCAATCTGATAAACCTTAACCTGGTTTACTGCTAGTAAAAGAGCCGCGATTGCGGCTCTTTTTAGTTTGGGACTACTTATTGCAATTTCATGTTTATGGGCACAACAAAAGAGATAGCCACTTTTTTGCCTTTATAGGTAGCAGGGCTCAATTGAGGTAAACCCGCTATAAGTTCCAGGGCATATTTCTCAGCTTGTTTTACAGCGTTTTCTTCCAGCTTATTTTTATAAGATAAGCCTCGTAAAATTACAGGTTCGATGATCTTGCCTTCTTCATCTATAATAAATTTAACGTACATTTTTCCTGATATCCCATGTTGTTTGGCCATTTCGGGATACTCAAAGTTGTTAGCAATGTAGCTGATCAAACCTTCCTGAAAGCACTCTCTTTGTTCCTCAGATGATATATTTTTATTACAATTATCAAAAAGTGGAGGTTGTTCAACTTCAGCAAAATTTTTTAACTGATCTTCTCTGTTGGTATGATTGTCCTGCTTTTTCTCACAGGAATGGAGACTCAAAACAAGAAGGACAGGGATAATAAGCAGGTAAATCAATTTTAATTTACTGCTTTGTTGTTTTTTGTAAAGCATAGTGATTCTTTTTTTGATTAATGATGAATTGAAAAAGGGGCTGACAGGAATATTTACTTCTCTGCCAAATATGTTGCTCAAAAGCAGGCTTGCATATACTTCCGTGGAAGTTTTGGCAATGGTTATCTGATCAGCTTCCAACTCGTGTAATTGTTTGAGTTCATAAGCCAGGAGATGGGTAAAGGGATTGAACCAGGCAAAAGAGTTAACAGCATAGTAAAGCATATTATCCCAGCTATGGCCTTTTGTTTTATGGACATTTTCATGAATCAATACCAGTTCGAGCTCTTGTTTTGTATAGTTCATATCCGGAATGACTATTTTATTGAAGAAACTAAAAGGGCCGGGTGCTTTGTTGACGAAGTAGTAGGTAACAGATCCAAACTTCTTTTTGACAGCTTGAGCTAACAGTAAGTAGATCTTAATGGAATTGACAAAAAGAGGAACAACCATCAAGGTAAAACCCGACCAATAAATCAGTTTTAACCATGAAATACTATTTTCAGCGGAAGTAGTACTAATAAAGTTGGTCAGTGTAATTTCAGCTAAGAAAAAATCATCGGAAAGAGGAGAGGAAACTTGCGAGCCAAGCCATGCAATGCTTATAGCCAGTAGCGGTACTGATAGTAGGTATATCCTGTTGAACAGAAAGAAACTCAACTTTTTGAAACCTGTCAGATAAAGGAAGTACAGACACCCACTGTACATCAAGTAGTTTATTAACACAGTAGTATTCATGTATTTTTTTTGCTTTCGATCAGTTTCAAGATATCATCCAGCTCTTTTGTGTTAATACCATTCTTCTCTACAAAAAAGGAAACCATATTGCTGAATGAACCGCTGAAATAGCCTTTCATCAACTTGTCGATCTTGTATTTGCTGTACTGATCTTTACCTATAAGAGGAAAGTACTGATAGGATTTGCCAAAGACTTTATGAGAAACCATTTTTTTCTGCTCCAGGATACGGATTATGGTAGAAACAGTATTGTAAGCAGGTTTGGGCTCCGGTAACAGATATATTACTTCTTTTACAAAAGCTGCTTCCAGTTTCCACAAAACCTGCATTATCTCTTCTTCTGCTTTGGTGAGTTCTTTCATGAGATGAGTATTTGAAAACAAGTGTAACTAAAAAATTAGTTCAAACTAATTTTTTAGTTACACCCGAAGAAAAAAAACCGCTTTGTAAGCGGCTTTAATTCGTTAAAAACAGATGTGTTATTTCAATCCCTGCTTCCCATAAAAAGCATTACGTAGTAAGCCAGTTGAGTAATAGCAGCTAAGGCCGCTACCAGATAAGTATTAGCCGCCATATTCAGCGCATCTTTAGCCATATCGTGCTCACTGCGGGTGGTTGTACCGGTATTTTCCAGCCAAACCAAAGCTCTTCTGGAAGCATCGTATTCTACCGGCAAAGTAACAAGGGTAAAAAGCGTAATAGCACCCTGCATAACGGCCATGGCCAGGAAAATGGAATTTATGGGAATAGCTGTTACCAAAAAACCGCCAAAAAGCATCAGCATAAAAACAATGCTCATGGTTTTAGAGCTAAAGCTCACTACAGGAACCATAGCCGAGCGGAATTGCAACCAGCTATAAGCGGTGGCATGCTGTACAGCATGACCACATTCGTGGGCGGCAACCGCAGCGGCAGCGGCAGAACGCCCGTGATAAACATCCTCACTGAGGTTCACTGTTTTGTCTGCAGGATTATAATGATCTGTTAAACGGCCGGGAGTAGAGATCACTTTTACATCATAAATATTGTTGTCGTGCAGCATTTTTTCCGCTATCTCCTTGCCGCTCATTCCGTTGCTCAGGCCTACCTGACTGTATTTTTTGAACTTGCTTTTAAGCCGGGCCTGTACAATAAACCCTATCAGCATAAAGGCTATAAGAATTCCAATGATCATAATATTTCGTATCAGTTTATATTTAGTTCAAAATTATCAAAATGTATGCCCTCTCCGTTCTAATTTAACCATTAGTTTTACGGGAAATTTTTGAAGATGACCGATAAAAAACCGTTGATACTGGTTTGCAATGATGACGGTATTACCGCTCCGGGAGTGCGCAATCTTATAAGGGTAATGAATGAAATAGGTGAGGTTGTGGTAGTTGCGCCAGACGGCCCGCAGAGCGGAACGGGCCATGCCATTACTATAAACGGTATTTTGAGGTGTGATCCCATTACCATTGAAGAAGGACCGCAAAAGGAATACAGCTGTTCCGGCACACCGGTAGATTGTGTCAAACTGGCAGTAAACGTGGTATTGGACCGAAAGCCGGATATAGTTGTCTCAGGCATTAACCATGGTAGTAATTCTTCTATCAATGTCATCTATTCCGGCACTATGTCGGCAGCGGTAGAAGGTTCTTTGGAGGGTATACCTTCCATTGGCTTTTCACTTTGTGACTTCAGTTGGTCTGCCGATTTTAAACCGGCACTGAAATATATCAAGGAAATAACCCTAAGAGTATTGGAAAAGGGGCTGCCCTATGGTATTTGCCTCAATGTAAATATTCCAAAATACAATGGTTCAGACTATAAAGGAATTAGAATTTGCAGGCAAGCCAAAGCCAACTGGGAGGAAGAAATGGATAGTCGCAAAGATCCGCGCGAGCGCAGTTATTACTGGCTCACAGGGAGATTTGTGAACTATGATGAAGGGGAAGATACCGATGAATGGGCCCTTTCCAATTATTATATTTCGGTAGTACCGGTAAACAGTGATATTACAGCCCATCACTGGGTCAGGGAAATGAATAGTTGGGATCTATAATTCTGCCGCTATTCTGGCGTTTATTAATCGAGATTTTGAGGTATGAAGAATTTAACACCCCAATGGTGGTTAGGTATATTTTTGGGTTTGATTACTCCTTTACTGGGGGTTATGCTAGTGCTGGAAGTCCGCCCAGAGCTGATGGGTATTCAACAATACGAAAGCGATATAGTGAAACAGATCAATGTAAAGATCATCACTTTTGGTATGATACTGAATGCCGCTTTTTTCTTTATAATGTTGAGATTAGAGAAAGAAGAGATGGGGCGTGGGTTATTGTTTGCCAGCGTGGCCTATCTCGTTATGATATTTATTTACAGGTTCCTGTTATGAACTTTTTGGGTTGAACTCAAAATCGGCTTACTGCAATTCCAATATTAGCTGATAATTTTCTGAAAATTGAAATACTATCTCATAGCCGGTGAAGCCAGTGGCGACCTCCATGGCTCTAATTTGATGAAAGCCCTCAAAGAGAAAGACCCTCAAGCTGTTTTCAGGTTTTGGGGGGGTGACTTAATGGAGCAACAGGGGGAGAGGCCAGTTAAGCACTACCGTGACCTGGCATTCATGGGCTTTGTGGAGGTAGTAGCTAATCTGAAGACGATATTAAAGAATATTGCTTTCTGTAAACAGGATATAGAGCAATTTAAACCCGATGTTCTCATATTGATAGATTATCCAGGTTTTAATATGAGAATAGCGGAATTTGCCAGACAGAAAGGATTAAAAGTGATCTATTACATCTCTCCCCAGGTATGGGCCTGGAAGCAAAACAGGGTACATAAGCTGAAACGGGATGTTGACCGAATGCTTTGTATCCTACCCTTTGAAAAGGAGTTTTACCGGGACTTTGACATGGAAGTGGATTTTGTAGGCCATCCTTTGATCGATGCCATTGACAGAAGGGCTGATTTTGACAGGGCGGTACGCCTAAAAGAGCTGGGCCTGAAAGAAAACAAATCTGTTATAGCCTTGCTGCCCGGTAGTCGCAAACAAGAGATCCAGATCATGCTGCCGGTAATGCTAAAGGCAGCAGAAAAATTTACGGACAGTTATCAGATAGCGATAGCCGCAGCCCCTTCCCAGGAATTGAGCTTCTATAAAAATATTATAGGCCACCTGAGTTACTGCTCAGTGGTAGAGGGTAAAACTTATGATCTGCTCGAAGTCAGTGAAGCAGCCCTGGTAACTTCGGGAACGGCTACTTTGGAAACGGCTCTCTTCGAGGTGCCGGAAGTGGTGTGTTATAAAGGAAATTGGGCCTCTTACTGGATAGCCCGTCAGTTGGTTAAGGTGCCTTACATTTCTTTAGTTAACCTTATCGTTGACCGTGAATTGGTGAAAGAACTGATACAGGGGGAAATGAATCCCAAAAGGTTGGAAGAAGAACTGAGGTATTGTCTTAGTAAGGAAGGAAAAGAAAGATTAAAGCGAGAATATAAAGAGTTAAAGATAAAGCTGGGCGGAAAAGGAGCATCAGCCAAAGCTGCTCATATTATTGCGGAAGAGGTAGGTTTGAAATGAGAGTGTGTATTTCTATCATATTTGTATTACAGGCATTAACGGTTTACGGACTGGATATCAAAGTCAGGCTATTTTCTTCGGTCAGTACCCAAAAAGCTATTGTTACTCCCGATACAGGTCTTTACTTTCTGGTAGCCTTTGACGATCAATTACAAAGGGTAGATACCATATACGATATCTTTCCCCAAGATAGTATTCGCACTTTGTATTTCAAACAAAAAGGAAAGAAGATTGAGGTAAACAGGAATAAGGAAAACCTGGGAACTTATAAAGCCGTTCGTTTACTGAGCCTCCATCCCACCAAGGAATTCAGGATAGAAGTGAATGGGAAAAACAGGGTTTACAGGGGCGATCTGCAGTTGAGGGCTTATAACGGCAGCTTGCAGATAGTAAATATTGTTCACATAGAAGATTATGTAGCCGGAGTAGTTGAGAGTGAGGGCGGCCACGTAGCTGAGATAGAGTATTTTAAAGCCCAGGCAGTTTTGGCCCGTACCTTTGCTTTGCGCAATTGGGACAAGCATCAGGATGAGGGTTATAGTTTAAAAGACGATGTAACGTCCCAAGTCTATTTTTCCAAATGCCATCATAAAAATAAAGAGCTGATACTGGAAGCAGTTTGCTATACCGAAGATACAGTATTGGTCAATAACGGTTGTTTGCCTATACTGGGAGTTTTTCATGCCAATAGTGGCGGGCAGACTGCAAATGCTGAAGATGCCTGGCAGCAACCCGTAGATTACCTCAAAACCAAAATAGACAGTTTTAGTATCGGTGTAGGAAGTTACACCTGGGAAAAGAAAATTTCCAGGCAGAGGTTTTACAGCTATGTGGCCCGATATCTTGGAGTGGCCAATAATGCCCAACTCCATAAGTCCTTGCTGAATTTTAAGCAAAAAAAACGCAGGTCGCATTTCACTTACAAGGGGAAAAAACTAAAGCTCACCCATTTGAGAAGGGATTTTAATCTGCGTTCTACATTTTTTGAAATAGAAGAAAGCGGGAACTATATCATTTTGAAGGGTAAGGGCTACGGTCACGGAGTGGGAATGTCGCAAGACGGGGCAATAGAAATGGCCAAAAAGGGCTATAATTATAAAGAT
>JANQHO010000145.1 GCA_028277105.1 Owenweeksia sp.
TGCAGCCCCCCTATAACGAGGCGTGAAGCTATGAAGTCTGGTGATTGAAATGGACTTTGTGAAGCTGTTGTAGTGAGGTAATTTACCTGTAAACCCAAATAAGTTTTGGCAAAACGGAAGCGTCTTTCGAGTGTATCCTGGGGTTGTGCACTAACTGTAAAAGATGAAAGTAGTAACAAGATCAGGTAACGCATAGCAAATGTTTTGCTACAAGATTAAATCACTATCAAAACTTGAAAAAAATAATGGGATGAATGGAGGGACAAAGGGACAAAAGGAGAGTTTTAGGTGCTGAACTTCAGGGATTTAATTCTTTCTTTGAATTCATTGGTTTTTCTGCGTGATACCGGTATTCTCGGCAGTTCGGGGTGTAGAACCAAACGATAACCTTGGGCATTGCCTGAGGTTTTTTGGACTTGATGCAGATTGACAATGTAAGAGCGGTGACACCGAAAAAAATGAATGGCGCCCTTGAATTGTCGTTCAAAGACCAACAGGGTGTTTCGTACTAGTTTTTTCTCGATTTTGTTCTCTTTCAGATAAAAAACCTCTACATAATTATCAGAAGCAGCCATCAGATAAATATGGTTTTCTTTTAGTTCCAGTTCTAATTTGCCTTCTTCATTGCAAATAATAATGGTTTCATCTTTAACCCTTTTCTCTTGCTGTAGAGTATCATTGAGCCTGGTGGAGCTTTCAGCATATTTTTTATAAAGCCTGTTTTGCCGGATCAGAACTTGTATGGAAACAGGTATTATACCTACTGCTAATGTGATGATAATGAAGTAAAGCAGGTGTACTAGATCCAAGTTGAAGAAACCCAGCCAAACAGAATAGATAAGATTGCTTACGGCAATGAATAAAATTATAAGAAGAGTATAACTGATTTCTTTTCCAACCGTCCAGTTGGATTCTTTGAAAAAACTGAGACTAAGCCGGGGCGCTAAAAATATCATAAGGAAAACTACTACCATAGTGATAGCACCATAACCTATAGTAATCCACCAAATATTGCTTTTTATTTCACTTAGCCCGAAAGGTCGAAATAATAGTAGAAAGAGGAACACGAATAAGCCAAAAAAAAGGGCAGCAGCTATCCGTGATCTGTTATTTGTAGGAGAAGGAAATGCCCGTTTTAAAACTTGTAACAAAGCGCTTTGGTTTAACTGAACTAAAATAATCAGTAAGCCAATATATAAGCTTTGAGAGGTTAGTATTATTTAAATTAGTGAAGGTAAAATGTAGTGAAATCATGGAAAATGTCCACTCAATGTCTACAGTTGGGTTAAAATATAAAAGGGTGATCATCAGATACTTTCGTAGTTTTGCACCTTCATTTAAGAATAGTTATTCTTAATAATTAGGCGGGTGAAAAGATTCAGTTCAAAGATCGTATTGCTGGTTTTTAAGCAAATAGTTTTATGGCTATCTGTTTTAATCAGTTTATACAGTGCCGCCCAAAACAGGGAAATAGATAGCTTACAGTTGCGGTTATCCCTTGAAAAGGAAGCTGATTCCAAGGTGAACATCTACAACCAGTTATCAAAGAAATATCGTCTTATAGATTTATCACTAGCCCTGGAATATTCTAAAAAGGCCTATGAGCTCTCCAATACCACCAATTTTACCCAAGGGCTGGCCGAGTCAGAATTACAAATAGGTACTTGCTATTATCTGATGAGTGAAATGGACAGTGCTATTTCATATTTTAAAAAGGCGATTTCTGTTGCTGAAAAGCATGATTTTCAAGATATTATATCTTCTTCTCACGCTAACCTGGGTTTAGTATACTTTGCTCAGGGGGATCTGGATAAGGCACTGGAACTGCAAAATAATTCACTTCAAATTGAGCTCACAAAAGGAGATCTGAACAAGCAGTTGAAAAGATACAATAATATAGCTGCTATCTATACCAGCAAGTTGGATTATATGCGTGCCATAGATTATTTCTTTAAGAGCCTGGATATAGCTCAAAAGCTAAATGACCAAAGGGCCATATCCTATCTGCTCAATAATATCGGTAAGAATTATGATTTTGTTGGTCAGCATGACAAAGCACTGGTATACTATGAAGAAGCCCTGTCAAAAGGCAAAGAAAACGGAGCCTTTTTCAACGCCAGACTTACAGGTAATATTGCGGATACCTATGCGCAAAAAGGCGATTTTGACAAAGCTTTGAACTATTACAAAAAAGGAGTGAGCCTGGCTGTTTCAGATGATCACATTTGCCCTAAAACAGAATTGTTGATTGGAATTAGCAGGCTGTTTTTAAAGATTGATAAACCTGACTCAGCTCTTATATATGCTCTTAAAGCCAGCGAATATGCCACTCAATGCGAACATATTAACTTAAAGGCTTTAGCCTCAAAAACAGCCGGGAGAGCTTATATGAGTAAAGGTAACCTACAGGCAGCAGAAGAAAAGCTTTTGGCCGCTCTCAAAAGTAAAGGTCACCAGAATTTACCTGATGATGAGCTGCTGCAAAACCTCAGCGAACTATACGAGATAAAGGGTAATTACCCCAAAGCACTCCACTACTATAAATTATATAAACAACGACAAGACTCAACTTTTAATGAGTGGAACATCAAAAAAATAGCGCGGATAGAACTGGAGCATCAGTTTGAAAAAAACAGAACACTTTTAATAGCGGAGCAAGAAAAAGATAAAGCATTGCTGGAACAGCAAATAAGCAATTTTAAGGTTTCACGCAATTACTTCATTGCCGGCCTGTTATTGTTTATTATCCTGGCGTATTTTCTGTACGTTTCTTACAGAAAAAAGGAGAGCGATCATAAGATTCTGGAAGAAAAAAACAGAACTATCCTCAATCAACAAGAAGAGTTATTGGCAAAAGCGGAGCTTCTAAGGGACAGTAATATAAGGATCAATGAGTTGTCACAGTTTAAAGAGGGGTTGGCTCATATGGCAGTTCACGACATGAAGAACCCTCTTAATACTGTTATGGGTCTATCAATGGGCGAACCTAGTGCTGAAAAGATGAAGATCATTCATCGATCCAGTACACAAATGCTCAACTTCATTACTAATATGCTGGATATCTATAAGTTTGAGAAAGCCAGTGTGGTATTAGAGCTTAAAAAATATCGTCTATGGGACTTAATTGAAGAGGCTGAACAACAGCTACAGATGTTCTTTCTGGAGAAGGATATAACTCTGGTTAAAGCTGTAGATAAGAGTATAATGGTAACGATTGACGAAGTTATTTTTGTACGGGTTCTCGTCAATCTTTTTTCCAATGCAATTAAGTATTCTGAAATTGGAAGTTCTATCTACATAGCATCAGACTATATATGTGACGGTAAACACGACAAGATTTTAAAACTTACCGTTGTCGATCAAGGTAAAGGAATTGCCGAAAGTCAGTTACCCCGCATCTTTGAACAATTCAATAAAAACCAGCCTCAACACATTACAAAATCTGCTTCTACCGGTATCGGTCTCAGCTTTTGTAAACTGGCTATTAAGGCGCATAAGGGAAATATCGAATTGCGTTCTCAGTTGGGCAAAGGAACAAGTATTATTATCTCTCTGCCTTTAGAGCAGGACAACTACAAAGAGCCTTGCATACAGGAAAAACAAATACTAAAACCCGAAAGCAATAGACTTATATTAGAGGAGGAAATAGAACTGATAAAAGATTATGCTGCTAAGCTGAGAAGTTTTAAAGTACATCAGGTAGGGAGAATAAATGTTGTTTTGAGGGAAATGGATAAACACAGTATAAAATCAATCTGGAAACACAGAGTAAGATCAGCCATCTATTCGGGGGATAGTAGTGCATTTTATAGTTTAATGGATAAAGCAGGTTTGGCTTATGACGAACAAGATCTTAATAGTAGATGACGATCCCCAGAATTTAGAATTGATCTTAGAGTATTTATCCGACAAGCCAGACGAGCTTTTATATGCTCCAAACGGAAAGAAAGCTCTGGAACTGGCTAGGGAAGAAGTGCCGGATTTAATACTGATGGATTGGGAAATGCCCGTTTTAAACGGTATTGAAGCGGTAGAAGAATTACAAAAAGATCCGCTTACTCAAAAAATACCCATTATTATAACTACGGGAGTAATGCTGAAGTCATCAGATCTGGGACAAGCACTAGACACCGGAGCAGTAGATTTTTTGCGAAAGCCTTTTGACCCCATTGTGCTCAACGCCAGAATAAAGGCCAATCTCAGAATAAAAGAACAACACGACACCATTACCCGCCTGCTGGAGAAGGAAAAGAAACTTATAAGTGACGCACTCGAAAGGAAACAACGCGAACTGGCTTCGGCTGCCATCTTTGAGCATGAAAAGAACAATATGCTTATAAAATTGCTTGAACAATTAGAAGCATTAAAAGTGGATGCTGACTCTGATATTTCCAGTCATTTGAATACTATAAAAAGGCAGCTCAAAGGTCAGCTCAATCTAGATAGAAGCTGGAATAATTTCAAAATCCATTTTCAGGAAGTACACCCTGATTTTTTTAGCCGTCTTGATGAAGAATTTGGCTCCCTGAGTCCAGGTGAGAAAAGAATGTGTGCTTATCTTAAAATTGGCCTTGAAAACAAAGAAATAGCAATGCTTACCAATGTGGTAGCTGGTTCAGTTAGAAAATCATTAAATCGCCTCAAAAAGAAACTGAACCTGGGGGTAGAACACAGCCTAAGAGAATTTATAAGTCAGTTTTAGTTCAATTTCAGAGTCTACTTATTGTCTACACCAAAAAATAATTATCAAAATAAATGGTAATTACTTTTGTGTTGAAGATAGAATCCAGAAATGAAAAAGATTCTTATTGTAGAAGATTGCCCTATGTATACTGCCCTGTTAAAGGTTTTTTTTAATCGATACCCTCTAAAAATACACTACAGTAATTCGGTAGAGAAAGCTTTTGACGCCTTATTTCCAGGGGAGTACGACATGATAATATCTAACTACAATTTACCTGGTAAAAACGGCTTTGAGTTTTTAAAATACGCTAAAAGTCAGAAACTTGCTAAGTCTTTTATATTGATGACTTCCAATAAGAAAGTCAGATCACAATGCGAGGATATAGATCAGGTAGTGGATTGTTTAATGTTCAAACCCTTTTTTAAAGGTAGTATTGATAATTTAATAAATAGATATATCAATGTTTGAACAATTATTTGTGCAATTGAATTAATAAAATAGATAGAAAATGTTGTATAGGATAATAATTCAATCTTTTCCAAGGTTACTTTACTTAAGTTCCAAAAAAATAAAATCAGGCCAACCTTATTATACTAAAGACGACTATTTTAAAGAACAGGATATAGGTAGTAAAAGCTATGATTATCTAAAAAAATACTCCCGGTTTTTAATTCCAAAGGATGAATGTGCAAACCTCAGAGGCATCTTTTCACCCTTAGGTATTGTTACGGGAATGAGTATTTATAAAGTTGTCAGAACAATGGGAGTGCCTCATCATTTCATTTGTAACAGGAAAATAATGAAAGATTACTGCACCGTGTTTTACAAAAAGCAAATAGGAGGATTAAAGTGTGTTTTCCAACTACATTTCCACAAGCGTAAGCTTTTCTTATATCAGGCCAGTATAAACGAAACCAGCAAACACGGTTACGACCTCATAGAGTTGCTTCTGGGAGAATACCTTACTGCTGCTGATAAACAAAACTACAATCCTGAAAAGATCAATTACTTCAAAGACGAAATCGGGAATTACGTTTGTGCTACATCAGAGTTTTTCGGTACCAGGTTTACTTTAGTAAGTTCTCACAACAATTCGTTCGAGCAGTTATTAGAGATCAAATACGATCTAGCTAAATCCAAAAGAAAAGACATAGCCAAAACATACAATCACGCTTTTGTTAAAGCAACGATTTAAGGTTAACTGGTTTCTTTCATGTTTTGGTTGTGTATTGCCGGAAAGGGCAGATGAATATGTCAGATTTCCCTCTAAGCTGATGATGAATAATAGTTCTTTCCGGTTTTTATTCAAAGAGGCTTCCATAAAGGAAGCCTCTTTTTTAAGAACTATTTTTGAGCGTTTTCTTTTCTGTTTACCTTAACAACGATCTCATTGCTTTCATCAAGATCAATTGTAATCTCATCACCTTCTTCAATTTCAGAATTGATGATCTGCTCAGCCAAAGGATCTTCTACATATTTCTGAATAGCTCTAGCCAGAGGCCGGGCGCCAAATTTTTCATCAAATCCCTTATCGGCTATATAATCCTTGGCTGCCTCAGTCATTTGTATCTTATAGCCCAGCTCTTCAATGCGTTTGTACAGCTTAACTAATTCGATATCAATGATCTTAAAGATGTGTTCTTTGCTGAGATTATTAAAGAGTACCACATCATCAATACGGTTCAGGAATTCAGGGGCAAAAGCCCGTTTTAATGCGGTTTCTATTACGCCTTTGGTAAGATCCTGCTTGCCTTTTTGACGGGCAGCAGTACCAAAACCAACTCCAGTACCAAAATCCTTCAACTGGCGGGTACCAATGTTGGATGTCATAATAATGATGGTATTCTTAAAATCAACTTTGCGGCCTAAACTGTCGGTCATATGCCCGTCATCCAAGGCCTGGAGCAGGATGTTGAATACATCGGGGTGAGCTTTTTCAATTTCGTCAAGCAGAACCACTGAATAGGGTTTTCTGCGAACCTTTTCTGTTAGCTGCCCTCCTTCCTCGTAACCCACGTAGCCGGGAGGAGCTCCTACCAGGCGAGATACGGCAAATTTCTCCATGTATTCACTCATATCTATCCTTATCAGATTATCCTGGCTATCAAAGAGAGCCCTTGATAGTTCTTTGGCCAGTTGAGTTTTACCCACTCCGGTTGGTCCTAAAAAGATAAATGAGCCTATCGGCTTGTTGGGGTCCTTTAAACCGGCTCTGTTGCGCTGGATAGCCCTTACAATCTTGTCCACCGCTTCCTCCTGGCCAATAATCCTCGATTTTATTTCCTTAGCCATGCCACTTAAGCGCTTACTTTCGTGTTGGGCTACACGTTGAACCGGTATACCTGTCATCATAGCTACCACTTCAGCAACATCGGGCTCGTCAACTGTTTCGCGATTTTTTTTCACCTCCTCTTCCCAGGCAGACTGAGCTTCCTGCAACTGGCTTTCAATGCGTTTTTCATCATCTCTCAACTTGGCGGCTTCTTCGTAGCGCTGCTTTTTAACTACCTGAATTTTTTGCTCCTTGATCTCATCCAGCTTTTTCTCCAGTTCTATCACTTCCTGGGGAACAGTAATGCTGGTGATATGCACCCTGGAGCCGGCCTCATCCAAGGCATCAATGGCCTTGTCCGGTAAGTGACGGTCTGTTACATAACGCGAAGTAAGTGTAACACATGCCTTGATGGCTTCGTCAGTATAATTCACATTGTGGTGCTCTTCATAACGATCCTTGATGTTGTTGAGAATCTGAATTGTTTCTTCAGGAGTAGTAGGATCTACCATTACTTTCTGGAAACGCCTTTCCAATGCTCCGTCTTTTTCAATGTATTGCCGATATTCATCAAGAGTAGTAGCCCCTATGCATTGGATCTCTCCCCGAGCCAAGGCTGGTTTAAACATATTGCTGGCGTCAAGCGAACCAGTAGCCCCACCTGCTCCAACTATGGTATGAAGTTCATCAATAAACAAAATGATATTATCGTTTTTCTCCAGCTCGTTCATGAGTGCTTTCATGCGCTCTTCAAATTGCCCGCGGTATTTAGTTCCGGCTACCAAAGAAGCCAGGTCTAACGTTACCACTCTCTTATCAAAAAGAACACGGGAAACTTTGCGTTTAACTATCCTCAAAGCCAGACCCTCAGCTATAGCTGACTTACCAACACCCGGCTCTCCTATGAGCAAAGGGTTATTTTTCTTTCTGCGCGACAATATCTGAGAAACCCTTTCAATTTCTTTTTCCCTTCCAACTACCGGGTCCAGTTTATTTTCTTCTGCCAACTTGGTGAGATCACGGCCAAAGTTGTCTAATACCGGAGTTTTGGTTTTAGCTTCTGCTTTACTGCCTTTAGAGCCTCCGCTGTAGCCGGGGTCTTTGCGTTCATAATCATCATCATCGTCACTAAAAGACATTTCGCTACGAGGTTTATCCCTTAGCTCATCAGCATAATGAGCTTTGTACTCTTGTTTTACATTGTCGTAATCTATCTCGTATTGCCTTAAGATACGGGAAACAGGATCGTCATCATTGCGAAGAATACACAGCAATAGATGAGAAGTACGGATAACGTTACTCTGAAAAAGCTTAGCTTCCAGGAAAGTGGTTTTTAGTGCTTTTTCGGCCTGACGGGTAAGAGGCAGGTTCTTTTTGTTAGAGATCTGCCCGGTAATATTGGGTGCACTGATCGCTTCAATTTTTCTGCGAAAAGCTTTGATATCTACGCCAAGATCTTCCAGAATCTGGATTGCACTACCTTCACCTTCGCGGATTAGTCCAAGCATCAAATGTTCCGTACCAATGTAATCATGCCCTAGGCGCAAGGCTTCTTCCTTGCTATAGCTGATCACATCTTTAACGCGGGGTGAAAAATTTTCGTCCATGATATATTGATAGAATAATTTTAATTACTAGTCTAAAACACGAATATTGTGCCAACACTGACTTTAATCAAAGTTAAGGGTATCACTTACACCAACAAGTCAGCACGATGTCATAATTATTAACATCACAATCTTCAAATTGTGAGTAATTTCCTTTATATATACGGTTTTTAGCCACTTTTGGTTGGTTATATTTGACGTTTGATTAACTATATAGTAAAGCTCTATTAAAGCACTGACAACATGGCTGAAGGAGAAAGAATAATACCTATAAATATTGAAGAGGAGATGAAATCCTCTTATATCGACTATTCCATGTCGGTAATAGTTTCGCGGGCCCTGCCTGATGTACGGGACGGTATGAAGCCGGTACACCGCAGGGTCTTATACGGTATGTATGAACTAGGGGTACTCTCTAATCGTGCCTACAAGAAATCCGCCCGTATAGTGGGAGAAGTTCTCGGTAAGTTTCATCCACACGGTGATACTTCTGTATACGATACTATGGTGAGGATGGCCCAGCCGTGGAGCCTCCGCTATATGACGGTAGACGGGCAGGGAAATTTTGGTTCAGTAGACGGTGATCCTCCTGCGGCTATGCGTTATACAGAGGCTCGCCTCCAAAAAATATCCGAAGAGATGTTAGCGGATATTGATAAGGAAACCGTTGACTTTCAACTGAATTTTGACGATTCCCTACAGGAACCTACCGTTCTGCCTACCCGCATTCCCAGTTTATTGGTAAACGGGGCTTCCGGCATTGCGGTGGGAATGGCTACCAATATGCCTCCTCATAATCTCAGTGAGTCCGTTAATGCTATTATTGCTTATATAGATGATAAAAACATTGAGATTGATGGTTTAATGCAACATATTAGCGCTCCTGATTTTCCCACTGGAGGAATAATTTACGGTTATGAGGGGGTGAAAGATGCTTTTGAGACGGGTAAAGGGCGTATAGTGTTGCGGGGTAAAGCCAATATTGAGGAAGTAAAAGGAAGAGAATGTATCATCGTTACTGAAATACCTTATCAGGTAAATAAAGCGGAGATGATCAAAAAAACAGCTGACCTGGTAAACGATAAAAAGATCGAAGGCATAGCTGATATCAAGGATGAGAGCGACCGTAAGGGAATGCGTATTGTATATTATCTCAAGCGTGATGCCGTACCTAATGTAGTGTTGAATAAGCTCTATAAATACACTGCTCTCCAATCTAGTTTTTCCGTTAATAATATTGCATTGGTAAATGGAAGGCCTCAGCAACTCAACCTTAGGGATCTCATTCATCATTTTGTTGACCATCGCCATGACGTGGTGGTAAGGAGAACCCAGTACGAGCTGAGGAAAGCCGAAGAGAGAGCCCACATTTTAGAAGGACTGCTAATAGCACTGGATCACCTGGATGAGATCATTGCATTGATAAGAGGGTCACGTACTCCCGATGAGGCCAGAACGGGTTTAATGGAGAACTACGATCTGACAGAAATTCAGGCCCGTGCTATTCTCGACCTTCGACTTCAAAAGCTCACTGGTCTGGAGCGCGATAAGATCAAGGAAGAATACAGTGAGTTGATGGAGAGGATTACCTACTTCAAACGAATTCTCAATGAAGAGGATCTCAGGATGAAGATCATTAAAGATGAATTGCTCGAGATCAAAGAAAAATATGGTGACGAGCGCAGAACGGAAATAGAATTTGCAGGAGGTGATGTAAGTATAGAGGACATGATACCTGATGAGGAGGTGGTTATTACTATTTCTCATGCCGGCTATATCAAACGTACACCGCTGACCGAATACAAAAAACAGGGCAGGGGTGGGGTAGGCCACCGCGGAGTGCAAACCCGTGATGAAGATTTTGTAGAACACATTTTTGTGGCTACCAATCATAATTATATGCTCTTCTTTACTGAATGGGGTCGCTGTTATTGGCTAAGGGTTTATGAAATTCCCGAAGGAGGTAAGTCCAGTAAGGGCAGGGCCATTCAAAACCTTATCAATATTCCTTCTGACGATAAAGTAAGAGCCTTTATCAATACCGGGGATTTGAAGGATGAAGACTATATTAATACTAATTACATAGTGATGGTCACTAAAAAAGGGGTGATCAAAAAGACTAGCCTGGAGGCTTATTCACGTCCCAGAATTAACGGTATTAATGCAATAACTATCAGAGAAGGGGATATGTTGCTCGAAGCCAGATTGACATCCGGTAAAGACGAGATATTAATGGCGGTTAAAAGTGGTAAGGCTATTCGTTTTAATGAAGAAAAGGTACGCCCAATGGGCAGAAATGCAAGCGGTGTTAGAGGAGTAAGCCTGGCAGATGAAAATGATGAATTGGTAGGCATGGTTACCGTTAATCCCGAAGATGAAACCACCAGTATACTAGTGGTTTCTGATAAGGGTTACGGTAAGCGTTCGCCTTTAGACGATTACCGCATAACCAACCGGGGTGGAAAAGGTGTTAAAACCCTTAATGTAACCGATAAAACAGGCGATTTGGTAGCTATTAAAGCCGTTACGGATGAAGATGACCTGATGATCATTAATAAAAGTGGAGTAATGATCCGCACCGGTGTTAGCGAACTTCGCATAATGGGAAGGGCTACCCAGGGAGTACGGTTGATCAATCTTAAAAATAGTGATAAGATAGCTTCGGTAGCTAAAGTTCCTGCTACAGAAGAAGAGGAGACTGACCCTGAAGGAGATACAAGCTCTCAACAAGAATAGAAAAGTTTTCCTTTGATAATAAGCCCTGTTTTACTCTGGTAAAGCGGGGCTTTTTTTTGTGCTTGTACTAACTTAGAATAGAATGATAATTAGTAGGACAACACAAAAATATTCACTGGCTTTTAAGCTTAGAAAAAGCATAATCATGGATAATAGCAAGTACATTAAGATCAAATAATTATAAACTGAGTAGGAACAAGTTTCCGCTCATACTGAGGATTAGTGATCTCGATGTAGAGTTATCCGCTTTGCCACATAAAGCAGGCCTTGCTTTATCGGTAAAGGTTATCACTCTGGGGTATTTTCAAGATGAAATGAACAGATGATTATTTTTGCAGCTACGTTAAAAATAAATTTGATTATGGGTAGAGCCTTTGAATACCGTAAAGCAGCAAAAATGAAGAGATGGGATAAGATGTCGCGCATTTTTCCCAGATTGTCTAAAGCCATTACTATGGCAGCTAAAGACGGTGGTCCTGACCCAGATACCAATGCTGCTTTGCGTACTGCTGTTCAAAACGCTAAGGCGCAGAATATGCCCAAAGACAATATAGAGAATGCCATAAAAAGGGCAGCAGGTGGTGATGCTGATGGCTATGTAGAGGTGACTTATGAGGGTAAAGGGCCACATGGAGTGTTGGTTTTTGTGGAATGTGCCACCGATAATACTACCCGTACAGTAGCCAATGTGAAATCGTATTTCAACAAGACTGGCGGACAGGTAGTACCCAACGGTTCACTTGAATTTATGTTTGACCGTAAAGCCGTTTTCGAATTCGAGGAGTTTGAGGGTCTGAACCTGGAAGAAATGGAACTCGAACTGATTGATTCCGGATTGGAAGAGATTGAATCAGATGAGGATAATATGGTTTATATCTACGGTGATTATACCAATTTTGGTACTTTATCCCAAGCCCTGGAAAACAGAGAAATAGACCTGAAAAAGGCTTCCCTGCAGCGTATACCAACATCACCGGTAGAGTTCACGGAGGAACAATTGGCAGACATAGAAAAAATGTTGGATAAAATTGAAGAGGATGACGATGTGCAGGCCGTCTACACCAATATTGCCTGATCAAAAGCTTACCTTTTCAATCCACTTTTCAGCTTTTTCAAAAATGTAATTACGCCTTTCTTTATTCATACGCCCTAAAGTAGCCAGCATCATGCTCATGCGTTGGTTATGAGCAAAAGTTTCACGGTGGGTGTCAATAAAACGCCAGTAGAGACCATCTATAATGTCACACCAATCACCCTTGGAATAATTGCTCATTTTACAGATGTAATTACTCCCGCCTATATAAGGCTTGGTAGCAAATATTCCTCCTTCGGCAAACTGGCTCATGCCATACACATTGGGAGCCATAACCCAGTCTGAGCTATCCACGTACATCTCCATAAACCAACGGTATACTTCATTGGGGTGTAAACCAGCCATCAACATAATATTACCCAGTATCATCAACCTTTCTATATGGTGGGTGTAGCCATAACGTAAAACCTTTTTAATGCTGTCGTCCAAAGGGGGGATACCCGTAGTACCATCATACCAGCAGTTCTTCATTTTTCGCTGATGATAGAAGTAGTTCTTTTCCAGATCGAAGTTGTGGTAAATACCGCGCATAAATTCGCGCCAACCTATAATTTGCCTGATAAAACCCTCAACAGAAGGAAAATGCGTATCATTTTCGTAATAGTATTCCAGGGCCTTGTCAATCACTTCACCGGGGGTGAGTAGCCCAAGGTTAAGATAAGGGGATAAAACCGAATGGAACAAAAAGACCTCTTTTTGATCGATGGCATCTTCATACGGTCCGAAATTCTCAAAACGCTGTTTTAAAAAATCATTCAGGCGATATAAAGCAGAGTTGCGGGAGGTGCTCCAGTTAAAATTATCTGTAGAACCGGGATGATCGGGAAACAGCTGATCTACTAATTCTATGATATTCTTATCATGTTGGGTTCGTTCAGAATGAGGTTGGTCAGGTATATGGATATTTTTGGGGAGTTTCTTGCGGTTATCTTCGTCAAAGCTCCATTTGTCATGTAAGGGTTTCCCGCTATTCATCAATATATCCAACTTTTTACGCTGCTGCTTGTAAAATGTTTGCATGAGAGGCTTTTTATGTTCAACCAGATAATGCTTAAATTCTTCTTTAGTAGTGATAAATGCAGGAGAGTCCACTATTTGCAGTTCCAGTTTATTTTGCCGGCACCACTTACGGATACGCTGTTCAAAGAAATGATCTTCTATATCATAGGTCACTACCTTGTTAATAGAACGGAATCTATTGAGTGAAGAATCCAGCTTATCTTCATAGCTCATCTGCTGGTTTTGAGCATTTAGCGACCAGTATTCCAGGCGATATTGCTTCTTTATATCATCCGCATGAGTACGCATGGCACTCAAAAACAGTACGAGCTTGTGTTTGTGATATTTGAAGTGAGTGCAAAGACCGGCATCTTCTGCCATGAAAAAAAGGGTATGCTCATCGGGTCGCAAATACTCATGGGAAGGAAAAAGGCAATTGCCCAATACTATCGCCAACTTCTTGTAAGCCATACTTCAATCTCGTTTAGCTTTAAACTTAAATATACCCCCCTTTGTTGATAGAAGTGTGAAAAAGCAGTATTTACCCGAAAAGATATGCCCCGTATGTGACAGATCATTTAGCTGGCGAAAAAAATGGGAAAGGAACTGGGAAAAAGTCAAATATTGTAGTGAGCACTGCCGAAGAAATAAATGAAAAGATGAGCAAGAGGAGAATACTGGTATGGTTCAGGAACGATCTCAGGGTAAGAGATAATGCCACGCTTATTAATGCGGTAAAGGAAGGTGACGAAGTAATACCGTTTTATTGTTTTGACGACCACTACTATCAGGTATTGCCATATGGTTTTCCCAAAACAGGCTCATTCAGGGCCAGTTTTATACGAGAATCTGTTTCAAACCTGCGAGAAAATCTTGAGAAAAGGGGAGGAAGTTTAATAGTGCGTAAAGGTAATACGGCTCATGAGATAAAGAAGATCAATGATCGTTTTCCTTTACACGCCATTTACTTTTCCGAAGAGGTAACCCACGAAGAAATTGTTTTGGGAAAAGAAGTAGAAATTCTCGGTATTCCGGTAAAAAAATTCTGGAATTCAACTTTGTATCACAAAAATGATCTTCCTTTTGAAGAAAAGGATATTCCATGGGTATTTACAGATTTCCGAAAGAAACTCGAGAAATACAGCCGGGTAAGGGCAGAGGAGAAAGCTCCGGGGATAATAACACTACCGGAAGAGATCATGTGGGGAGAGCTACCTGCCCTGAGTGAGCTGGGGCTGACAGAAATTACCACAGACCCTAGGCGAGTTCTGGCATTTAAGGGAGGAGAAAAGCAAGCCTGGCAAAGGCTTGAAGAATACTTCTGGCAAAAGGATCTGCTTAAGGGTTACAAGCAGACCCGCAACGGTTTACTAGGGCCTGATTACAGTTCGAAATTTTCGCCCTGGCTGGCACTGGGTTGTATTAGTCCGATAAGTATTTACTGTCAAGTACAGGACTATGAGCAAAAGCGCCAAAAAAACAGTTCTACCTACTGGCTGGTATTTGAATTGATTTGGCGCGATTTTTTTCGCTTTACCGCCCAAAAGGAAGGAAATTATTTTTTCAGAAGAAAAGAACGAAATCTACCTGAAGTCGGTAAAAGTTTTGACAATTGGCGAAAAGGAAAAACGGGGCAAACCTTTGTGGATGCCAATATGATAGAATTAATGTCAACCGGTTTCATGAGTAACAGAGGCCGGCAAAATGTAGCCAGTTACCTGATTTACGACCTGAAACAACCCTGGTATGCCGGAGCGGCTTGGTTTGAATCGCAACTGATAGATTACGATGTATGCAGCAATTATGGCAACTGGACTTACATAGCTGGCATTGGGCATGATCCTCGAAAAGGCCGCTATTTTAAGGTAGACGAACAGGCAGAGAGATATGATCCGCAAGGAGAATATATAGGTTTATGGCTTGAAAAAAGAGGGAAAAAAACTACTACTGTTTGAGGATAGTTTTGTTTTGAAATTTGCCCTCCTGATCATAATTAAGCGCCAACTTTTGAGCGTCTTTCTCAACTTCTACCAGATATCCTATTGTAGTTTTTCCTTTCAGCCTTTTGTAGATATGCAGGATTTTTACACCGTGAAAGTGGTCGGTAATGTGAAACCTTACCTTTTCCGGTAATTGTTTAATGCCAATCTCTACCTTTTTATCTTCTTGCTGAATTTCCCGATCAGTAAAACTGTAACTGGCTGATGATAAACCTAAAAGGAAATTAAAGACTAGAAATATCTTTAATATTCTCATAATCAAATCCTTATTGTAGCCACAATATAATCATTATTTATTTTGGGGCAGGTTAAACTTATAGATAAATACCGGGTAGATTAGATAATGATATCATAGCTTTGGGATTTAATAAAGATGAGTTTAACTGTAAACGTAAATCCATGAAAAATAAACCATTACTAATACTATTATTCTTTACAGCACTGGCATTTACATCAAATGCCCAAAGTATATCAGAAAATGCGCTCGGATTGAGGCTTGGAGGGGGTGATGGTTTTGGAGCAGAGGTATCCTATCAGAGAGCTTTGGGTGGGAACAACCGGATAGAAGGAGATCTAGGATGGAGAAGCGGCACGGTTGATGCCTTTAAGCTAACCGGAATTTACCAATGGGTTTGGGTACTTTCCGGTAACTTTAATTGGTATGCTGGAGCTGGGGCCGGAGTAGGATTGGTTGAAACCGAGGCCTTGTTAACAGCAGATGGGATGATCGGTATAGAATATTCCTTTCTCGATGATGGTGTCCCTATATTACTCTCGTTGGATCTCAATCCTGAGATCGGCTTGATCAATGACTCGGGCTTTGACATGGATTTCGCCTTTTCTATACGGTACCAGTTTTAAATTATTTATAATATAGATTGTTAATAAGGTTCACTTTCTCGCAGAGTGAACCTTTCTTATTTTTGGCTGATTAGCTTTGCGGTATGAATTTTTGCAGTAATTGTGGCAGTAATGAATTAGAATATACCATTCCACGTGGCGACCACATGGCCCGGTATGTTTGTGCAAATTGTAAAACCATACACTACAGCAATCCCAATATGGTAGTGGGTTGCCTTATTGACCAAGAAGGGAAAATAATGCTGGCCAAGAGAGGAATAGAACCTCAGAAAGGCTATTGGAACCTGCCTTGCGGTTACCTGGAAAATGAAGAAACAGTAGAACAAGGCGCAAGGCGTGAAGTTTACGAAGAAACGGGAGCTACGGTAAGATTATCCCACCTGCATACCGTCTATAATCTTCCCCATGCCAACCAGGTTTACCTGATCTTTCTGGCTTACATGATCTCACCGGAATATCACCTTACACCTGAAAGTACCGAGATAGAATTTTTTGCCCCGAAAGATATTCCATGGGATGAGATCGCTTTCTCCAGCAACTCTTTTGCCATCAAAAAATACCTCGAAAACAAAAATTCCAAAGAAGTATATATCGGCAGCTTCTTTAAAGATAAAATCCGTTAATGGAAAAAGAGAAACTTTCACTTCAATACGAAATCCGTCCGCCTTTAAAAGGCTCTGATAATCCTCCCGTTTTATTTATGCTCCACGGCTACGGAAGCAACGAACAAGACCTGTTTTCCATGGCGCCATTGCTTTCTCCTCAATTTGCTATCATCAGCATGAGAGCGCCAATTTCCCTGCCCTGGGGAGGTTATGCCTGGTATGAGATCAATTTCAATGATGTTGAGAGTAAAATGAGCAATGTCCAACAAGCTCAAAAGAGCCTGCAAATTATCTCACATTTCGTTGATGAAGCACTGGAAGCTTATGCCTGGCAAAAATCTTCTGTTTGGTTAATGGGTTTTAGCCAGGGGAGTATTCTAAGCTACGCTCTTTCGTTCAGCTTTCCGGATAAAATACACAAAGTGATCGCAATGAGCGGTTATATGTTCAACGATATTATGCCCGGGAAACCCGATATAGCCAAACTGCAACAGATGGATTTTTTTGTGAGCCATGGTACCATGGATGATATACTGCCGGTACAGTGGGGCCGGGCAGCCGTTGAAAAGCTAAAAGCATTATCCATTCCTCATAATTACAGAGAATATCCGGAAGGCCATGGAGTAAGCCAGGATAATTTTGGTGATATGAAAGCCTGGATAGAGAAAAATATCAAATAATTTTGGCGATTTTCATTAAAACGACCAATTATTTTTTGCAGAAATCGCAAATAATAATGTCTTAAAGGTATTTTTTTGCAAAATTTCATTTTTTACTATCAAAAATTATTATGATAGCTATTCTATTGTTAGAAAGTGCAAAGTTCTGCAGCTAGCGCTTTAAAAATCCGCTTTGTTAGCTTTTACCCCTGCATTTACTTTGTTAATGATTAGGAAAAAGAAGTAGATGACTTGTTTCCCTAAAGACAAGACTCTGCACATGACCGGAAAGGGCTAACATCATCGGTCTCCCCCTCCAACCGATGGCTGATCAGCTGTCCTTTCCGGTCTCTTTTTTAAAGACCGCTACAGCTTTTCTTACACTCCCGTATTCATTTAAGAGTTTTTCCGCTTCCTTTTCTGTAACCTTCAATTCCTCTTTCAACATACGGATCCCCCGGTCTAGCAGCTTATTGTTACTCAATTGCATATCAACCATTTTATTGCCCTTAACCCGGCCTAGCTTTATCATTACGGTGGTGGATATCATATTTAGGATCAGTTTTTGCGCTGTACCGGCTTTCATCCGGGTACTACCAGTGACAAATTCAGGGCCTACCGGGGCAACGATAGGGTAATCGGCCTGTTTTTCCAGAGGTGAAGCATTGTTGCAGGTAATGCAGGCTGTAGTGATGTGATGATTACGGCACTGCCGGAGGCCACCTACCACATAAGGAGTAGTGCCTGATGCTGCGATCCCGATGACTACATCTTTGTCTGTAATACCGTGTTGGAGGAGATCTTTATAAGCCTGTTCGCTGTCATCCTCAGCAAATTCAACGGCTTTCCTGATAGCTTGGTCACCCCCGGCTATTAAGCCGGTTACCCAGGTAGGATCGGCCCCAAAAGTAGGAGGGAGCTCTGAGGCATCAACTATGCCTAAACGGCCGCTGGTTCCTGCGCCTATATAAAACAACCGGCCACCTTTTTGCATTTTTTTAACGATGACCTTCACCAGGTTTTCTATAGCCGGGATTATTTTCTGTACAGTTAGCGCTACTTTTTGATCTTCCCGGTTAATATTGAACAGCAGATCACTGACCTCCATTTTTTCGAGATCACTGTAAAGAGAATCGGATTCTGTTAGTTTCATCTATTCTATTTTGAAATGCTATAGATTGCTTGAAGTTTGTTATATCTTAAATAAACCGCTATCAAAGCAGCTTTTTCAAGCTTTCTTTTCTAGTAAAGCCATGTAAAAACCATCGCTATAGGCTGAAGGATCAACCCTCTGTTCTTCGATCAAACTATAGTTATTGTTAGCTGATAAAAAACGCTCTATTTGCTCTTCATTTTCCGACCGCAAAACAGAACAGGTGGCATATACTAATTTACCACCCGGTTTCAGCATACCGACATAATGGTTTAAGATCTCTCTTTGCATGCTCTTCACCCGTTCCAGGTGCTCAGGCTTCAATTTCCATTTGGTATCGGGATTGCGCTTGATCACCCCGGTTCCCGAGCAGGGAACATCCAATAAAAGCCGGTCAGCTGAATTTTCCAGGCGCTTAATGACCTTACCAGAGTCTATAGGCCTGGTTTCGATGTTGTGCGCACCATTTCTGCGAGCCCTTTTCTTTAATTCATTCAGCTTCCAGGCTTCCACATCCATGGCTATAATAGAGCCTTTGTTTTCCATGAGTACCGCTAAGTGAAGTGTTTTCCCCCCAGCTCCTGCACAGGCGTCAATTACCCGCATACCCGGTTTGACGTCTAAAAAAGGAGCGATTTGTTGGGAGCCACCGTCCTGTACCTCGAAAAAGCCCTGTTGAAAGCTGGGATTGCGAAAAGTGTTTTGCCTTTCTTTAAGGATCAGGCCTACGGGATTGTCAGGTATAGACTCTGTTTCCACTCCTTCAGCGGCTAATAGCTCATACAATTTATGCCTGCTTACTTTAAGGGTGTTAGCCCTGATCATCACTTCGGCCGGACGGTTTAATTCCGCTGCTATTGTTTGCCATCGATCCCCTAATTCACGGTAAGCTAATTGATCCAGCCACTCCGGAAAAGATTCCCTTATACCCGTTTGACCGGGTAATTTCATCTTTGCCTTTTCTATATTGAAATCCCTGATCGTATCAAACTGAGTCCACTCAGGTAATTCGCGGCCTTGTAATGACCACCAGATCCCAAATAGCTTATAGAGCTCTTTGCGTTTTAAACTGGGTTCTTTTCCGTATAAGGTCCACAGCAGTCTCCACCAGCGTACTATTTCATAAGCAGATTCGGCAATAAAAGCCCGGTCGCGGGCACCCCATTTTCGATTGGCCTTAAGAATACGTTCTATTACCTTATCGGCATAATAACCTTTGCCAAAAGAAGTTTCCAAGACCTCAATTACAGCTGCAACCAGGTTTTTATGGAGGCGGGGAGAAGTGTTGTTCATGAACAATAGTGATTCCGGTTTTGCAAAACAGACCCTGGCCAAGGATCTCCGGCTGCGAAGTTGAGAAAAGCTTTTTTAGAAAAAAAACTTTACCCTATGGCAAGCCCATCTTTGGTACCAAGGTTCAACCAGAAAAAAAGTATACGGATTAGATCATCCAGTCTACTAAAAACACTAACCAAAAAGTACAGTAAAACAAATAATTTCTTTTCTTTGAAAGAAGTAAAGAAAAAAATCAACCTTTTTAGGATAGAATACTATCCCCTCCATTAAACTTTTTTAACCGATAATCATACCTACCTATGAATAAGCTTTTTTTACCTTCGATCTCTACCGGCTTTTTCAGCCTGCTATTTACCGCTCTTTTTACCACGGTTTCCGCCCAGGATAATGTCGTCACCCTTTTATGGAACGATATAGAAGGCGCCTATTCCGGCAGGTTTGGCGCTCCGGCCCTTAGCGATGCCTCCGGGAATTACTACCGGGCCGGTTTTGAAGAACAGGGCCAGGGAGGAGCCGATGCCCAACTGCAGAAATTTGACAGCCAGGGCCGGTTGCTCTGGGAGGTAGTGCTCAATGTCCCCGGCCGCGACTTTTACGAGCCCACCGCTATTACGGTTTACGATTCCTACCTCTACCTTTGCGGCATAGTTACCCGCACTCCCTCCGGAGAAACGGATTTTTTTGTGACCCGGGTCAGCGACAGGGGCAGGGTAGACTGGTTTGCCGAAGACCAAAGCAGCGGCCATGACGTGGC
>JANQHO010000002.1 GCA_028277105.1 Owenweeksia sp.
CATAGCGAGTTTTTCGAACAGCGGAGATAGCCTGACAGAAAATACCCATTATACGGTAAGCGGTCTTCCTTCGGGCCTGGTTCCGTTGATGGAGGTGAATATGAGTGGCGATACAGCCAGATTGACCCTTTCGGGGAATGCTGCGGATCATCAGAATATCCACGATGTAGACAGCCTGATGTTCAGTTTTACGGATGCAGCCTTTAGTAATGCCACTGCGTCTGTTGTTTTCAATGCGGTAGACCACGTTGTTGGCTTGGGGCTTGACTTTGACGATAATGCCTGGCTGACTTATAGTGTAGACCTGGATAGCCTGGATGTGTCGGCTTACCAGAAGTTACCGGGTTCCTTTATAAGGTCTATTGATGGTATTCCTACGGATATTGCGTTCAGTCCGGATGGGATGAAGCTATTCCTTTTGGGAGCGAGTGGCGACATTATTACACAGTTCGGCCTTAGTGCCCCCTATGCGGTGGATAGTCGTAACCAGGAGACTGTTTTCAATGTGCGCAATTGGGAAGATAACCCGACCACACTGATGTTCAGTGGGGATGGTTCGCGCTTGTTTGTATTGGGACATGGTAGTGATGCTGTTCACCAATACGATCTGTCGTTACCATATGATCTGAGGGGAGAGGTGAACCATGTGGGTTCTTACGACCATGGTTCTGTGGATGATATTACTACGGGTCTGGCCTTTGATCCCTCTGGGGAGAAGATGTTCCTGGCGGGTCGTGCGACTGATTCGGTTTACCAGTATGGTTTGTCGGAGGCTTATGATGTGACCTCTGTGGTGAGTTATGAGAATTCCTTTTACATCGGTGGTCAGGAAGATAATATCGGGGATATTGGTTTTGACCCTTCGGGCACACAGTTGATGATAACCGGTTTTAGCAGTGATGACGTTCATCAGTACCATTTGGCTGATGCTTATGATCTGGGTGGTGCGAGTTATGACAATAAGATGATTAGTAATATAGAAACTAGTCCTAATGGTTTTACGCTGAATGCATTGGGAAGCCGGCTGTTTGTGGTAGGTTCAACCCGAGATAGTATTAATATTTACGATCGTGGCAGTACAGTGGCCTTTGTGGAGCGTTCCACCAATGATGGTTCGGTCAGGGGTTCACTGCTGGTGAGTTTGCGGGGTGAGAAGTTTGCCTCTGCTACCTTGAGTTCTCCGGATGCCTTCAGTATTACTAACCTTCCTGCGGGCTTAAATGCGAGTTTGAGTGTGGCGAGTGACAGTGTGACGGCCCGTTTGATCCTGAGTGGTCAGGTTTCGTCTCATCAGTTGATCAATAGTATCGACAGCCTGGAGTTCCGCTTTACGGATGCAGCTTTTGCCAATGCTATTGCGCCTGCTGTTCTCAACGCAGAGGATCACCCTGTTGGTTTGGGGATCGAATTTGAGGATCCTTCTCACGCTGACCTTTCCCTCAAAGTATTCCTGCAAGGGCCTTATGATGATGTGAACGATGAGATGAGTACCGCATTAAATACTATTATTCCCGATTCAGCCAGCGCGGCTAATGTTTACGGCAGGGCACCATTCAATTATTCCGGTACGGAATACTTCACCACCGTGCCTAATGCCGATGTAGTTGACTGGGTATTGGTCGAACTGCGCGATACCACCAGTGCAGCTCTGGCCAATAGCAATACGGTCGAGAAGACAATGGCCGGGCTGCTGTTAAAAGATGGTAGTATAGTTGCTCCTGATGGAAGTTCTCTTCTTACCACCGAGGGCATGACCATCGATCACAACCTCTTTGTGGTCATAAGGCACCGCAATCACCTGGCTGTTATGAGTGCGAATGCCCTTGTTGATGCAGCGGGGACCTACAGTTACGATTTCACTACGGATGTATTACAAGCAGTTGGTTCTGGTTTGGTCGAATTGGAGAGCGAGGTATACGGGATGTATGCAGGTGATGCCAATGCTGATAATGATATTAATAGTACTGATCAGAATAGCTATTGGAGAATAGATAATGGTAAAGCAGGAGAATATATAAATTCTGATTTTAACATGGATACTGATGTCAATAGTGCCGATCAAAACACCTTTTGGCGTGCTAATAACGGTATAAATGCCACCTTTTGATGAAGAAAACTAAACCTTTAATTTAAATATCCTAATTATGAAAAAAGCAATTATAGTACTATTATCAATCCTTTTTTTTGAAGCTTCACAGGCACAGAATGACTATGACCTTAACTTTAAAGTAACTCAAAACGATATAGTAAATGGAGGAGCCTTTAAAGTAATGGTACAGATCCGTTCAGCCGGTGCCGATTTTAAATTGGGCTCATCTAATTTCAGGTTTAATTATAATGATAACCGATTGGCCTTTGTTGCTGTTACTCCCAATGCTGCTAATACCTTTAGTAACCCACCTTTTTATTCTCCCATTACTGGTACCGGTTCGGGCAATGGGTTTGTCAGTATAAATATTACCCTTGGATTTCCTGGCTTTGGCAGTACAGTAAGTAGCAGCTGGATCGATGTAGCGGAAGTGGAATTTACCATCACCGACCGCAGCCTTCCCGGTAATTTTGATTTTCGCCCATTAAATAATACTGCGGGTAATTCAGTAGGTTTTATAGACGATGAAGCTACTAATCTGGGTACAGCTGGAACTGCCTTTGATTTTGTTAACTGGGATGGGAGTGTATGGTCTGGCGGTAACGGTGTTTCCGGAGCTCCTGATGATACTGATGGGGCCAAACACCTTCAGATTACCTCAGGAGTAGCTTCAATAATAGACGAGGCTCATGTAGATCGCTTATCAGTAGCTTCAGGTACTACTTTAAATATCGACCCAATGGCTGGTACAAATGGTGCTCTCAGAGTATTGTCAGATTTAGCCATCGTAAATGGATCTGTATATGTGAATGCTGATATAAATGGTTATGGTCAATATATAGGCCCCTCTATTAATGCTACCGTTCAGCAGTACGTGGGAAATAACATGGGCTGGCGGCACCTGGGATTCCCGGTGAGCGGAGCTGTCAATAATCTGTCACTCGGGGGTTCTCCCATGAATTATGCTACGTCACCCTCTCATCAACGCAATACTTTTTACTTTGATAATACCTCTTTTCAATGGACAGCTGTGCCAAACTCTTCGTGGGCGCCTGCTAATAGCGGAGTGTCGGTATTTGTTGGAGGGGTTTATTTTCCGGTGACCAATGGGGTAATATCCTATAGCGGAACCACTAATGACGGTGCTCAATCCTCTACTTACAGTTTTGCTTCCAGCCCTGTGGGAGATCCTGGTTATGACGGCTGGAACCTGATCGGAAATCCATATCCCTCTAATATTGACTGGAATACTATAGACGATCAGGACGGTGGAAGTGTTTTTACTTCTTACTCCGTTTGGGATAATGGTGTCTATCGTTCGTGGAATGGTACCGTTGCAACCAATGGTGGCACCCGCTATATTGCCCCCGGGCAGAGCTTTTGGGTAAAATCTACTGGAAACAATGGAGTTTCTTTTGATTTTGCCAGGGCAGACCGGACCTTCAGCGGAGGCAATGCCTTTTTTGGGAACTTCAAAAAAGCGTCATCTGTAGAAGTGATCAGCCTTACTGTAACAAGCCCGGGAGGTTTGACTGATGAAACCGTAATTTATTTTCCTGCCGGCAGTATAAGCGGTTTTGATCCCGAGGGAGGAGATGCCCATAAGCCCTGGAATAACTTACCTAATTCTAATTTGTACAGCTTGCCGGAAAATAGTGACGAGAAGCTGGCTATCAATGCCTTTGGCCCCTGGCATGTCGATGCCCGGATACGGTTGGGCTTCAGCAATGATTCTACTTTTGGCAAGCAGCATACCATTGAACTGGATGGCAGTAGATTAAATACAGCCTGGGGAGATATATACCTGGAAGATCTGGCCGATACCGCTGCAAATTGGCACAACATGGGTACTCCCTATACCTTTTTGAATGATAGTTCAGTAACAGAAAACCGTTTTGTGCTGCATTTTAAACCGAAAAATTTCTCCGTAGAAGAACTCCACGTAAAACGGAATTACCGTATTTATTATGATGAAAAAGACCTTATGTTACAGGTTTACAGCCCGTTTATTAAATGGAGCATATTTAATTCAGTAGGGCAAAAGATAGCAGAAAATATGGCAGAGCAGGGTAAACATTCTTTATCTGATTATGTACAAAAATCAGGTGTATACACTCTGCAATTGGAATATAAGGGTTTTGTCAGAGGAGAAAAGGTTGTCATTTTACATTAGAAACGGAGGCTTGAACTATAATTAACATATAAATACTTCATAAAGGTTCTCGACCATCTTGAACCACCATGCTTAATTTTTTAATAAATAGTCATAATAACAATGAAAACAGATCATCAATTATTAGTAAATAGGGAAGAGTTCAATGCTCAGGAAACAACATCCAAACGCATTATTAGAGCAGTAATGTTTTTATGCTTTTTGTCGTTAGTTTTGATGGCGAATTCACTAAAAGCCCAGCCTGAACCTCCTGGAGGAGGGGTTAATCCTACACCTATCGATGGTATGGTAGGCGTGGTTTTGGCAGTAGGGGCAGGTTATGTAGCCATGAAAAAGAAGAGAAATACACAATAGTTAATGAGTGTACTGTATTACCGAAGCATAATTGTATGCTTCGGTAATATTTTAATAGTTATTTAATTAATTGGTTTGCTTGAGCTATTTGAAAGAGTTCAATGACATTTTCAATTGCTAGTTTTTGAAATATTCTCTTCTTGTAAGTAGCTACTGAAGATTTGTGTAAATTCAACATTTCAGATATCTTACCAACCGGTTTCCCCTTAGCTAAGAGAAGCATTATTTCAAATTCACGATGAGATAATTTTTCAAAATCATAAACTTTGGTTGAATCACTTATTTTTTGTTCAACAATTGCATCTAAAGCTTCGGAAGAAAAGAATTTCCGGCCTTTTTTTAGCATGTCAATGGCATTGATTATTTCTTCATCAGGAGCTGTTTTACATACATAACCATCTATCCCTAGTCTAATCAGCTTATTGATATAGGCTTTAGGAGATACAGCTGATAGTATCAGGATGCAAAAACTTGAATTAATACTCTTTATTTTCTCGAGCAGGCTGATAATAGTATAATCAGGCAAGTTTATGTCTATGATTAGCATATCATAGTTTTTTTCTATTTTGTTATTTGCTTCTTTTATCCTTTTTATCGCTCCTTTACCAGTCTTCGAAATATCTATATTTTCGAAAACTTTTTTTCGGATTAGTAATGATTTTAGGCCGACTTGGATAATTGGATGATCATCAACTATCAAGACATTTTTATATTCCATTATTTTGTTTTTTTGTAAATATAATTTTTTTATTTCTTTAATAATACTTTGTAAGTATTTTTACTATATAATTTACGAATAATTACTAGTTCCATGATTGTTTTTTTATGTATAATATGTATATACTTTTCCCTCTTAATAGTGCTGAGTGTAAGAATGGAAAAAAGTTATTTGGAGGATATAGAAAGAAAGAGAGTTCAAGTTAGCCACAATAACTTGACGAGGACAATTGATAATTTTCATTCGACATATAAGAAATTATTGCTTCAATTAAAAAAGAAAAATAAGTTAATAGCAATTTTTGCACATAGTGTTAAAGGATCTCTACGTTTCTTACCCGAATTGGCTTTGTCGGCAAAGTATAAAGTTAAGAGTATTGATTATAAAGGGGCTAAAAAGGACTTGAAATTATTGCATAAAGGTATTACTGCTACTTATGAAATGACATCAGATGTTTTGGCATGGGTGAAAATGGGTTGGAAAACTAATAATAAGCCTGAAGAGCAAGATTTAAAAAAAATTGTCGAAAAAGTACTTGTACATTTTGAAGAAGAAATCCGGCAAAAAGACATAATAGTAAAAAATACACAAGATAAAAACTACAAAGTTTTAGCCTTACCCGGATCAATAGAACTGATTTTGAGCAATATATTGTCCAATGCATTGAAGTATGCGAAATCGCTAATAACCATTCATGTTAGCAATATACTTGGTACAAAGGTAAGGCTTGCTGTTAAAGATAACGGAGAGGGTTTCAATGAAGAGAATATAATAGACAAGTTAAATAGGGATGAAATAATTGTTAGTACCCCCGGGCGTCACGGTGAATTAGGCACAGGTGTTGGTTTGATGATAATAAAGGATTTGGCCGAGCAAAACTCAGTAGAACTCAACTTTATTAACAGCTCCAGTGGATTAACAGTTGAGTTAGTCTTCGATTTATATAAGTGCTAAAAAATTCAATAACAATCTCTGTTGCTTCTATTCGAACAGATGCTGAAACACCTCCTCGATCTTCCCACAAGAAATAATCTCAATGGCAAATTTGCCTTTACTCAATTTGCTATGGCTGCTGATGAAGATCTGGTCGAAGCCCAATTTCTCCGCTTCGCTAATGCGCTGCTCGATACGGGAAACCGGGCGGATTTCACCGTTTAAACCTACTTCAGCCGCAAAGCAGACTTTAGAGGCCAAAGGAATATCTTCATTGGAAGAAAGAATGGCAGCTACTACCGCTAAATCAATAGCGGGGTCGTCTACCCGAATACCACCGGTAATATTGAGGAAAACATCTTTAGCACCTAAGCGGAAACCGCAACGCTTTTCCAAAACTGCCAATAGCATATTCAACCTACGTACATCATAACCCGTAGTGCTGCGCTGGGGAGTGCCATATACGGCACTGCTTACTAAAGCCTGTATTTCAATCAACATAGGGCGGATGCCTTCCAAAGTAGCGGCAATGGCATTGCCACTTAAATCAGTATCTCGTTTGGAGATCAAAATTTCAGAAGGGTTGGATACTTCACGCAAGCCATCCCCTAACATTTCATAAATGCCAATTTCAGCTGTAGAACCAAAACGGTTTTTAGCAGCTCTCAATAAACGGTATACATGGTTACGGTCGCCCTCAAACTGGATAACCGTATCCACCATATGCTCCAAAATCTTGGGCCCGGCCAATTGACCTTCTTTGGTAATATGTCCGATCAGAAAAACAGGTGTGCCCGTTTCTTTCGCAAACTGGATCAACTCAGCGGCACATTGCCGTATTTGGGAAACTGATCCTGGAGCCGATTCGATCAGTTGCGATTGTAAGGTTTGGATAGAGTCTACAATCAGCACTTCCGGTTCCGTTAGCTCTATTTGCTGAAAGACCTCTTGAGTATTGGTAGCGGTAAGTAAATAGCATTTTTCGTTTTTAATACCAATGCGTTTTGCCCTTAAGTGAACCTGTTGATCGCTTTCCTCTCCGCTGATGTAGAGACATTTTCTGTTGAGATTCAGCGCTACCTGTAGCATCAGGGTACTCTTACCTATGCCCGGTTCTCCACCAATCAGCACTACTGAGCCCTCTACTATGCCACCACCCAATACTCGATCCAATTCATTATCCGAAGAAGAAAAACGCTCGTTAGTATCAGCTGCAAAGTCCGTAATTGCTTTGACCTTTAACTTTTTTGGTTCAGAAGATTTATAAGCCGATTTTGGGGAACTGGTAGAAATTACTTCTTCCACTATGGTGTTCCATTCACCACAGCGGTTGCATTGCCCCATCCACTTAGAGTGTTGGGCGCCACAGTTCTGACAATAATAAGCAGTTTTAAGCTTCGCCATCTACAGTGATCAAGTGATCTTTTATGGCAGAGTTTTCCGGTTCAATAGAGGAGTGAGGAGGAAAAGCGTAAAAGTCGGCTTTTATTTGGGCTGCAGCATCAGCATTTACCTTATCCGCCATACAAACCCCGTCAACTGGCATAAGAGCGGCCCAAACCAGAACACTTTCTTCAACAACAGAAGGCAGTAACAATACAACCCTTTGAGTCTTTTCGTGAACTTCAGCGATAAAACGGATCAATTCAGATGAAAATTCGGGTTTTTCAACCGGAATGAGGATAACTTCTTCAGCAGTTAGATGCCATACATTAATACGTTGGTTAATAGCTTTTAGATCAAATATTTTCGACTGTAGGGCTTGTAATAGTTTCATCGGTTTTTTTGTTTTTGCGATAGGCAGAGATAGCTGCCAGGGCTACCAAACCGGCTATTAACGTCATAATTAGTTGTCCGGTGTGTACTAATGTAGCAAAACTAACAGCATCATCTGATGCCACTCCTACAACGCCCATCCCCAACATGACCAGATAATGGTAGGAACCTATACCTCCCGGGGTGGGGACCACCATTCCGAAGCCTGCCACTATCATAATGAATAATCCATTGGAGGCCGAAAGGTGGGAAGTGGCCTCCAGGGTAAAAATGTTGACGTAAACCATCAGGTAATACATCAGCCAAATAAAAAGGGTGTGAGCGATAAACCAGCCCTTTTGTTTTACCATGGAAAAGGATTTTAAGCCTTCCTTCACTCCCCGCCAAAATTCTCTAACCTTTACATATACAGGATAGTGGGAAAAGCGGTGACGAAAAAAATAAAGGATTAAAACCCCTCCAACTACAGTAACAGCCAGTATTATTTTAAGGGCTAAACCTGATGAATCTCCGGAGTCAGTATCTCCTTTAAAAGCATCCTCGAAGAAAAGTCGAAGATTGTTGAATTCTAAAATGAAGGTAATTAAAACTAAGGCTAGCAGCATACCAAAATCAATGATCCTTTCCAGTATTACTGTGCCGAAAAGTCGGTTAACCTGGATTTTATCAGTACGGTATAAAGTGGTACAACGGGCCAGTTCTCCGGCACGGGGCACAGCCATGTTGGCAAAATAGCCTATGGTAACGGCATGAACAGAATTCCACTTTTTGGGCTTATACCCAAAAGGCTCTAACAAAAGATTCCAGCGGAAGCCCCTGCTTACAAATGCCAGATAACCCATTACCATGGATATAAACAAATAGAAGTAGTTGGCTTTTTTAAAGTCAGTGATAAGCTTGTCAAACTCAGTATTGCGGAAGGCCAGGTAAAACAGAAAGCCACCTATTCCTAAAAAAAGGAGGTATTTAAGAATATTTTTGAGCCGGCTGTTCAAGGTTTAATCGAGGCGGTTAGTTTTTTCATTGGGAAAGATAATAGTTGGCTCAAAATTTTTAGCTTCTTCGAATTCCAAAAGAGCGTAAGATATAATAATGATGATATCACCGGGCTGGACTCTCCGGGCAGCAGGGCCATTCATGGTAATTTCTCCGCTGCCCCTGGTCCCTTTTATTATATAGGTTTCCAGCCTTTCACCATTATTGATATTGACAACGGTAACCTTTTCTCCTTCAATAACATTGGCGGCATCCATTAGGTCTTCATCAATCGTAATACTGCCTATGTAATTAAGGTCGGCTCCGGTAATTCTTACTCTGTGAATCTTGGATTTCAGCACCTCTATTTGCATGCCGCAAAAGTACTCTAAAATAATGATAAGTTGTCTATAAGGCGAACTTCACCACAATAGGCCGCTATAAATATTCTGGCCTGTTTTGCCTCATCCCAATTTTTGAGCGGGATGAGGTTTTGTGCATCTGCTATTTCTACGTATTCCAGCCCTAGCGGGGAAACTTTGAAGTTGTTTTTAATCGTTTTTTTGATTTCAGAAGGAGCCATATGCTCTACCTGTTCTTTCGCCCAAAGCATATTTTGATAAATGATCAGAGCTTCTTTTTTTTCACTTTCGCGGAGTAGGTTATTTCGGCTGCTCAAGGCCAGACCTTTTTCATCTCTTTCTGTCGGATAACCCGCGATTTTGATATCGGGATGGTATTTTTCAGCCATTCGTTTAACTACCAGTAATTGCTGGTAATCCTTTTTTCCGAAATAAGCTTTATGAGGATTGATGATGTCAAAAAAGCGTTTTACTACGGTAGCTACCCCCTGGAAGTGTCCCGGGCGGTGTAAACCTTCCATGATTTTATCCAAATGCCCCAACTCAAAATGATCACTTCTTATAGTATTGGTATAGAGTTCCTCAACATCAGGCAGGAAGATCGCAGAACAGCCACTGCTTTTCAGCTTTTCAATATCTTCTGCCTCTGTACGCGGATAATTGGCCAGGTCATTGGGATTATTAAATTGAGTAGGATTCACAAAAATGCTTACCACCACTTTGTCATTTTCAGATGCTGCCTGGTTAACCAAAGCCAAATGACCTTTATGTAGAGCTCCCATGGTAGGGACAAACCCGATTTTTAGTTTTTGGCGTTTAAAAAGGTCAATTTGTGATGTAAGCCCGGAAGCCTTTCTAAAAACTAGCATTAATAAGGCCTTAAGAGCCGGCAAAGCTATAATTATATGTTGAGAAATAGCTAAAAAAGTCGTAATTTTGCACTTCATTTTGATGAAAGTTAGCTGTATGGATACAAAAAGGATTCTTTACGTTAGTCAAGAAATTCACCCTTATCTTCCCGAAAACGAAATTTCAAAACCATCACTGGAACTGCCCAAGAAAATGAATGACTTGGGACATGAAGTGCGGGTATTTATGCCGCGCTTTGGCGTGATCAACGAAAGAAGGCACCAGTTGCACGAGGTGATTCGTTTGAGTGGGATCAACATTATTATCAATGATATGGACCAACCTCTCATTATTAAAGTGGCTTCGGTTCCTACTGCACGTATGCAGGTTTACTTCATTGATAACGAAGAGTTTTTTAAACGAAAGGCCACGTTTTTTGATGAAAACGGCAGGTTTTTCAACGATAATGATCAGCGTGCCATTTTCTTTTGCCGCGGAGTAATAGAAACCGTGAAAAAGTTGGGCTGGGCCCCCGATATCATTCACTGCCACGGGTGGATGGCCAGTTTTATGCCTTTATACCTCAAAAAGTTTCACCACGATGATCCTTTATTTGCCGAGAGCAAGGTGGTTTTCTCAATATATGAATCCAGACCTGAGAAAATGCCTGATACTCTGGTTGATAATCTCAGGTTTGACGGGATCAATGGTAATGATATAGAAAAATTTGAAGAAGCTACTCTGGATAGTTTATACAAGGCAGCCGCCAGTTATAGTGACGGTGTAATTATCAGCAGCCAAAATTCTTCTGCCGATGTAAAAGAATACGTTGCTGACAACGTTCCTAACCATGAAGACATTTCCGGTATGGAGAACTATACCGAAAAGGTTTATGACCTGTATGAGCAGGTGGTTATGGAAGAATCTATCGCATAGTTACATTTAATGCTACATAATAAGCTGATCCAAAAAAATGTAAAAAGGGCTATTGTTTTAATAGCTCCTTTTTTGTTTATAGCCTGTGAGAAAAGCGCTGGTTCAGGAGAGTTGGGTTTTAATCAGGTAATTGGCGGACAGGCAGGAGTAGATAGTCTTAAGTTAGATGTTATTACTTATACCAGGAAGGTAGACAGTGTGCTGGTAGCATTACCATTTAACGATCAGGTAAACCTGGTTGGTGGTTATCGCGGTAACCGTCTGGCGGGTCGGCTGGTTGATCCTTATTTAGGTGTGGCAGAAGCATCTATTGTAAGCCAGATGGTTTTAAGCCAGGTCAATGCCGATTTTGGAGATAGCCCGGTGGTCGACTCTGTCAATCTTATATTGAGATATTCAGGTCATTACGGGGATACTTCCAAACTGATGAGCCTGGAAGTTTTTGAGCTGGCCGAAAGCCTTTCGGACGACAGTACTTTTTATTCCAGCTTTAAGCCTCAACTGGGAACAAAGATAGGAGGGCTAAACAATTTCATACCTCGCCCTAATTCCACCATTACTATTGATGGTGAAACACTGCCTCCTGCTCTGATCATTCCTTTGGATGTAGATTATTTTCAGCAAAATTTTGCCGATGTAGGCAATGGCTCCTTTCCCAGCTTCAGTACCAATAATGACTTTATAGAATATTTTAAAGGTATAGTTATCAAGGCAGAAGACAATTCAGATGGTTCTATCCTGTATTTCAGTTTGGAAAACTCTTTATCCGAAGCGGTTATTTATTTTCATAACAATAGCGATACCAGCACCATAGAGGTAACTTTTTCGCAAAGTTTATCCAGGGTTCCCATCGGCTTTAGCGTATTTCAGCAGGATTACAGCAATGCTGCTTTCGATCTTCAAAATCAGGATACCCAAAATGGGGAATTAACCACTTATGTTCAATCCATGGGGGGGGTTACTACCGTAATTAATATACCCGACCTGGATACAATTGTAGGAAAAGGCTGGGTTATAAACAGGGCTCTTTTAGAGCTATATACTCAAAGAGGAACGGGAAGTGGATTAGCACCTAATGCGCGGGTAGAACCCCGTGAAGAAGAAGAGAGCAGTATCGGAGACAGAATACTGGATTTTACCAGTGGAGGAGGGCTTGGAAACGGAACAATAAGAGTGGGTCAATTGCGCGATAACAGATATATATTTGATCTTTCACGCTATGTTTTTTCAGTAGCTAACGGGGAAGAAAGAGACAATCTTATTATTGTTCCAACGAGTTTTAGTACAACAGCCAACAGAACACTTCTGAGAGGAGGAAGTGATCCCGTTGAGCCGGCTCAATTAATAATATATTATACAAAACCTTAAGCTTATGTGTGGAATAGTTGGATATATAGGCAAGCGGGAAGCCATACCTATAGTTATAAAAGGGCTTAAAAGGCTTGAATACCGCGGCTATGACAGTGCGGGGCTGGCAGTATTGAAAAACGATAAACTAAAACTGGTTAAGTGTAAAGGTAAAGTCAGCGATCTTGAGAGCAAACTTACCAATGGCAATGGCGCCCTTAATCAGGTTACTTTAGGCATAGGACATACCCGCTGGGCTACTCACGGGGTACCAAACGATATTAATGCTCATCCCCATGCTTCTAACTCAGGTAAATTAGTGATCATTCACAACGGTATTATAGAAAATTATGCTTCCATCAAAGAAGCTCTTATAAGCCGCGGATTTAGCTTTAAAAGTGATACAGATACAGAGGTTCTGGTAAACCTGATCGAGGATATCCAAAATGCCGAAGAGGCAAGCCTTGAGAAAGCCACCCGCCTTGCATTGAACCAGGTAATTGGAGCTTATGCCATAGCAATTTTCAGTAAGGATAACCCAAATCAAATTGTTATAGCCAAAAAGGGTAGCCCTCTGGTTATAGGTATTGGTGACGATGAATTTTTCCTGGCAAGTGACGCTACTCCTTTTCTGGAATATACCAAAAAGGCCGTATACCTGGAAGACAATGAGATGGCGGTAATTAACCGGGGGGAGGAAATAAAAGTGAGGTCTATTAAAAGCAACAAACCCATAAACCCTTATATCCAACAGCTAAAAATGGATATTGAGTCCATTGAGAAAGGAGGGTATGATCACTTCATGCTGAAGGAGATATATGAACAACCCCGTTCCATCAGAGACTCATTAAGGGGAAGGTTGCTGGCCGATAAAGGCTTGATTCGAATGGGAGGTGTTTTTGAATATCGCGAAAAATTCCTGAATGCCGATCGCATCATTATAGTGGGGTGTGGAACTTCCTGGCATGCCGGTTTGGTAGCCGAATACATTTTTGAGGAACTGGCCAGGGTCCCGGTAGAAGTTGAATATGCCTCTGAGTTCCGCTACCGCAATCCGGTTATTACAGAAAAAGATGTGATAATTGCTATCAGCCAATCTGGTGAAACAGCAGATACTTTGGCTGCTATTAAGCTGGCTAAAGAAAAAGGAGCTACTATTTTTGGTATCTGTAATGTGGTTGGCTCTTCCATTGCCCGTGAAACCCATGCCGGGGCTTACACTCATGCAGGCCCTGAAATAGGGGTGGCTTCTACTAAAGCTTTTACGGCTCAGGTAGCAGTACTCTCTTTGATAGCTTTAAAAATAGCTTACGAAAAAGGCGTCATCAAACAGTCATACTTTTATCAACTGTTAACAGAGCTGGATAACATACCAGCTAAGATTGAAAAAATGTTGGAAAGCGATGCTCAGACCCGTTTTATTTCAGAACTTTTTAAAGATGCTCACAACTTTTTGTATTTGGGAAGGGGTTATAACTTTCCCGTAGCATTGGAAGGGGCCTTAAAGCTAAAAGAAATCAGTTATATACATGCCGAGGGTTATCCTGCTGCAGAAATGAAACACGGGCCTATTGCCCTGATAGATGAAAATATGCCTGTAGTCGTTATTGCTCCCAAGAGAGGGCAATACGAAAAAGTAGTGAGCAATATACAGGAAGTAAAAGCCCGCAACGGAAGGGTTATAGCTATAGTAAGCCACGGGGATAAAGAAATCTCTGCCATGGCTGATCACGTAATTGAAATAGAAGATACGCTCGAAGTATTTTCACCCCTACTGACCACTATTCCGCTTCAGCTTTTGTCTTATCACATAGCCGTTATGCGTGGCTGTAATGTGGATCAACCCCGGAATTTAGCCAAATCAGTTACGGTGGAATAGAGAATTATATTGAAAAGAGATTGTCTCAAAAGTGAGCCTGGGGTCATTTCGACTATAAGGAGAAATCTATTAGCGCGATAGATTTTTCGCTTTTGCTCAAAATGACTATCTAATACCTGTCAATAGTTTTTTGAGACAATCTCTTTTTTATTTTTTGTTAAACTGGGTCATTGTTAGCTGAGGCCCAGCCAGGGCAAAGCTTTTAATGGCATCAGCAGCCAATTGTATGCGCGGTTTTAAAAGTTCCAGCTCCTCTTCACTCCATTTGCCCAAAACGTAATTTACCTGTTGCCCTTTGGGGAAGTCGTTGCCAATACCAAAACGCAGGCGGGTATAATCTTGCCGCCCCAGAGTTTCGTTTATATGCTTTAAACCATTATGACCACCATCACTGCCTTTAGTCTTTATCCGTAAGGAGCCAAAAGGAAGTGCTATCTCATCTATTACCACCAGTAAATTATGGAGGGGAATGTTTTCAGCCTGTAACCAGTAATTAACTGCCTTACCGCTTAGGTTCATGTAGGTGGTGGGTTTGATCAAAACCAGAGTTTTATTTTTGACCTTAAGCTCACACACATCGGCATAGCGGCTATTAGAAAAAAAAGTGCCGGATTCTTCAGCCAAGAAATCCAGCACTTTAAAACCTATGTTATGACGTGTTTCAGCGTATTCAGCACCTATGTTTCCCAGTCCGGCAATCAGGTACTTCTTCATAAAACTGAGGTATTAAGCTGAAGCGGCCTCTTCTCCGGCTTCGGTTTCGGCAGCTTCACCTTCTGTTTCTTCACCTTCCTCCTCTTCTTCATCAACAACATTGCGGGAAGTTCTAACACTTACGATAACCGCATTTTCTGTGTTGAGTATATCAAAACCTTCGCTTGGAAGATCGCCTACCTTAATAGATTGCCCTATGCGAAGATCTTCTATGTTCAGATCAATCCCATCGGGAAGGTTTTCTTCGGTAGTCCTTACTCTGAGCTTTCTCAGGTTTACCTTTAGCTTACCTCCGTTGCGAACCCCTCTGGCATTTCCTATAAGGTTAACAGGGACATCGATACTTACTGCTTTACCGTCTATTAATTGTATAAAATCAATGTGTACTATATCGTCACTTACGGGATGGAACTGTATTTCCTGCATTACGGCTTTTACAGTTTGCCCGCCTAATTTTATTTCTACTGTGTAAGCCTGGGGAGTATAAACCAGGTCGCGGAAAGAAGCTTCCGGGGCATAAAAATGAACGGGCTCAGCGCCACCGTATATAACACAAGGTACGTTTCCTTCATTTCTGAGTTGCCTGGCGTTCTTAGAGCCCAGCTCTTCTCTTATGGTACCTTCAATTGCTATTGACTTCATTATAAATGAATTTTAATTATTCTAAAAAATGGGAACTTATGGATTGATGATGATGAACCTTATACATCATATCGGCAAAAAGATTTGCAACAGAAATAACATTTATCTTACTAGGTAAATCATTCTGTGGAATAGTATCGGTTATGATCAGCTCATCCAGTTTTGAGTTTTCAATTCTCTCCTTGGCTTTACCGGAAAGGATGCCGTGTGTGGCATAAGCTCTTACACTCCGGGCACCCTGCTCTTCTACCAGCATATTTGCTGCTTTGGTTAATGTGCCTGCAGTATCTACCATATCATCAATGAGGATGACATTTCGTTCTTCCACATTTCCGATAACCATCATTTTATCAATGACATTAGCCTTTTTTCGCTGCTTATAGCAAATAACCACTTCAGACTCCAGCCATTTAGCGTAATTATTGGCTCTTTTGGAGCCACCCATGTCAGGTGAGGCAATAGTCAGATTTTCAAGGCCTAAATTCCTGATATGGGGAACAAATAAGGCTGAAGCAAAAGCATGATCAACCGGAACCTCAAAAAATCCCTGTATCTGATCAGCGTGAAGGTCCATGGTCATAATGCGGGTAGCACCGGCTGCTGTAAGAAGGTTGGCCACCATTTTAGCCCCAATGGGTACACGAGGCTTGTCTTTGCGATCTTGCCGGGCCCAACCAAAATAAGGCATAACAGCAGTTATGTGTTTAGATGATGCTCTTTTGGCGGCATCGATCATCAACAAAAGCTCCATCAGATTTTCAGAAGGAGGCATGGTAGAACCAATCAGAAAAACTCTGCCACCTCGCACGGTTTCTTCAAAAGAAGGTTGAAATTCACCATCGCTGAATTCGGTAAACTCAATGGAACCTATAGGAACCCCATAAGCTTTGGCTATTTTTTCAGCCAAACCACTGGAAGATCGGCAGGCAAAAATTTTGGCACCAGGTGTCAAATGCTTAATTCTTTGGTATTGATGATTATAAAGCCTTTAAAAAAGGGCTGCAAATGTAAATAATTATTCTCGAACAAGTAAAAAAATACCACTAAAGTGGAGGCATAAAACTATTGGAAACAAAAAGATTTTTTACGAAATGGAAATAGAAATGTAAATTTGCAGCCCTTTTAATTAAAGGATATGTTTACGGCTAAGCCCAGGTGGCGGAATTGGTAGACGCGCTGGTCTCAAACACCAGTGAGGTAACACTCGTACCGGTTCGACCCCGGTCCTGGGCACAGGAGAGGAGAAATTTCAGATTTTATGGATTTCTCCTTTTTTTATTTCAGTCTGAATAAATCACCATCTATAGTGACAATGTAAATTTAGCTATACCTCAACATTGTTTTTGGACTTGAGTGGGTGAAGCCATAAATCTGGGTACATACCACATCCTTTGGTTGCGGATAGCCAAGATATAATCAAATCCTTTATTTCATCTGAGTTACTGGCCAGCTGTTGATTGCATTACATATGCAATCAGTAGAATCTTTTTTAACGATTCGGCCTACTACTAAAATAGATCTTAACTATGGGAACCCGATCTGGAGGCTAATGCTAATTTAATACTATTGGTTAGTAGTTGAGTACATGGAATTGTTATGATAAAGTTATATGGTAATTACTTAACAGTTAAATTTTTAGTTCTATTCAAGTCTTAAACTTTTTCTACAAAAAAGCGAGAAAATGTAAAATAGTTTCGCCCGAAAATATCAACCGGGGAGAATAGGCGGTATCCTAGATGATCTCCTGGTATAAGCGCGTTTAACCCAATAGAAGTAATTGCCAATTATGAGAAAAATAACTATTCTTTTTTTTTCAATAGCCTGTCAGTTTTTATACGGACAACAGTTTTCCTGGATGACGGGTGACTATTCAGATCCTACTTCCATAATAAAGGTGATCGACATCTCCAATGGAAGAAGAGTTAATTATTTTAACAAGCCTAAACATGATGGAGTTGATCTGACATTTCGTTTTTACCCCAATGGACATTATGTGGTTAATGGGATAGAATCCCGTCTTTCAATATCCAATTATCAACTTACTCACAGTGATTTTGCAGAGCCGTCTTCTTTTGCCCGTTTAGCTTCAGAAGTTTCTAAAACCGCCTTTGTTGAGATAAGCAAGAAGAAAAAAATTAAAGAAAAAGAAAAAAAGGGAGTAATGTCAAAGCAGAACTTTACCTTGAATATAAGGGCAAGCATTATCAACCAGATACAATTACACTAAATGCCCAAATCTGTGCAAAATATTTGGGAGAAATTGATGTAGACCCAAATAAGCGAACTGTAAGCATTGATCAATTGACCTTTATTGTGGATGCTGAGAATGATGTGGTTTTTGCCAACAGTGCCACGACTAAGATATTGAGGTTACGAGCTAAAGTTTCCAAAACAATTAAGGCTAAAGGCCTTAATATCAAGCCTACATTAATAGTTGATATTGGAATGTCATCAAAATCCATAGCCGATATTCAAGCTCAGTTGATGGGTAAATTGAGGATAACACTGCGAAACGTGGAATTGAAGTATCCTGATCTTTTTGATATCCATTCGTCCTATTATGATTTTGACATATTTGACCCCGATAAATACCTCAGTCAGATAGAGCTTCCGGAGTTTGATCCTGATCAACCGTTTGAGATATTCACAGATGGCTTGCTGCAAAAAGGCCGTCAAATAACAGAACCTGATTTGGGAAGTATAGCGAGTATAATTGGGGAGAAAATGAAGGGGATTCTGGCAGGAGGTAGTCCCGATGTCTCGATTGGCTCAACAGATTTTGCCATAGACTCAAAAATGCGCATCTCATTGTTAAACGCCCAGATCGCAGGTGTTGATGTGAGATTTACACCGCAATTCAGAGTAGAAATAGAATCACAGGCAGCGGAAGCTTTCAAAGAAAATAAATCCAAATACAAAGAACTCAAAAGCCAGAACAGAAGCCTGCTTACCTTCCCGGAGATCATAAGCAGGATGAGGTTTATTGTTAAGGTTCCTATGGAATTTCCACTTTTTAAGATATCCTATGGTAAGGAAGCGTTTGCCAGTACTTTCGGAGGGCTGCAAAATGAGATGCTCACACACCTCAGATCGAAGAGGGGAAGTGCGCTTGATCGGACTGTTGAATGGTATTCCCAGGAATTCAGAGGGGTTAATTTCTGGATCAATTCAGAGTTGAAGTTTTTTCCGCATATCGAAGAAGATTATGCCATCATATACCCTCTGAGTTCAAACTATCTGTACACCTTCCCGATGTACGGGGTAGGAGCAGGGCAACAAAACATTAAAGAAGGATTGTTTTATGTACATCCACATGGCTCCAGAGGTAAAGTGATGAATACCGCTGATGTAACAGATTTATTAAGAAGAAAATACGATGGGTATTTAAATGATGAAGGCCAATTGCAAAAGCTGCCGGTTTTCTTTTCGACCATGGCTCAAAATGCTGCGCCTTTAACAGCGGTAGTGGAAGGTATACTAATGAGTATAATAAAAGACCCGGTAGGTTTTTTTGAACAACAGCTTGAAAATACCCGCGATCTGGCAGCAGAAGCCAATGACCAAACGATACGTTTTTACGACAAGGTCAAAAACAAAGCAGAATCATTTGGCGATCCCGTTGAAGTAGTTAAAGACAACGGTGAGGATATTGAGAACTTGGCCAAAACAGGTTATAACAACGGCAGGGAGCTTTTACAAGGAGCCTACCGCAATGGCAAAAGATTCGCACAGCATACCCTGGAATTTTACAGTCAGGCAGGAGATCATTTTATCAATATCAACAGTCAAGCCTATAATTACATTATAGAAACAGTCTTTAAAAGAGTTAAGAAATGGGTTAGTTTACCCTGGCCATTAAATAGTTTTTGGAAATGGGTATGGAAAAAAGAGGAGGTGAAAAAACCCAGAAAAATGCGGATGTATGGTATAGAGGCTGGAGAAGGCGGCCGTGTTAAAATGGAGGTTAAGGGAAAAACCAGCAATGATGATGTGGTATACTGGGCTAGTCCTGAGGATAATGGACCTGTCCATATCAATTTATTGTTGAATGATGAAGGAAGATACCGTACCAACGGCCATTTCGCTAAAGCTGTTCCGGCCCCAGGCTACAAATTTAAAAGGTGGGTTCGAACAGAAGGAAAAAGAGGATCGTACCTTAAAACACATGATGGAGTACGGATGTGGCCTGAGAGTGTTAATGTAAAAGATCGCAAATCCAATGGCGATTATCGCATCACTCTCAAAGCGGAGTTTGAACGCAGCCATGTAAATGTAGTTATGCGGAACAGGGTATGGCGAAGGCGGACTCTCAATGGCGCTATGCCCGGTTATCTCCGCATAACGGGTTATAACAAAAGGCTTTACGGCAATTTTGAAATGGAAATGCTTGAGAAAAAGGATTACAGGAGTAGTACAAGTGGGGTTTCCAATAACACTGGTTCTGGAATTAGCGGGCTCGTTATGAAAAATGGCTGGCTTCCTAAAAGATATGTCGATAAGACTTATCGGTTTGAAGCAGTTTCTAATCTTGAAGGAGGCTTTGAATTTAGCCATTGGAGTAATGGAGATACTACTAATACCCTCGTCCTCAGTACCAAAGATCTGGTTGAAGGCAGTATGATTTTGGCTTTCTATGAAGAAATCCTGAATGTTAGGGTTCTCCATGCCACTCCGGGTGCTGTTCCTTTGAAAACTAGCCTCACTATTGGTGAGAAGGAAGTGCCCATGGGATTTTTAGAAGATAAATTTACCATTAGAAAGAAAGATCTGAACTCAGTAAGAGGAAAAGTAGATGACAATTATGAAGTGATATTCAACTCTCCTGGTCACAGGGTAGTGAAGATAAGTTACAAAATCCCGGAATATACAGCCTATCAAAGGGCAGATTACATAGGAATAATGAGAGGTCTGACCGGTGAGGTAGTAGATAATATGAAAACCCCTTTGGATGTTTTTAGCCCGGCAAACCCCAATACCGCCTCTATTCGATTTGCCCGGAAATACCTTGAAAAACATTCCGATTACCGGACTGTACAAAAGGAAATTCAACCGGGAACTTCTGCTTTCCTTATTCCCAATGAGGCAATTGATCTGGTAATCACTATTGGAATGAATACCGCAGACTATGTTCGGTTCAGACCCAGTAAAAGCAGCTATGAAGGAGGTTATATACAAGGGCTTCCGGACTGGAGTACTGCCAATCTGGAATTAGTGGATCATCGGATGTTGGATAGCAAGAAGGAGTTATACTACGTAATACCTAAATCGGAGTTTGCTAATAGTGATCCTATAGTTTTTAAGCCTGCCTTTGGCTACAGGTTCAGAAAATGGAAGCACAGGACCTTATACTATAGAAAAGACAGGAGAAGATATGTGAGATATACTTCTAGTCGCACCCGTAAGGATATTGGATCGAGAATGAAGGAACTGTTAGGCCGCGAGGAACTATGGGCGCAAACCATAGAACCCATATATAGTGGATTGTGGTTTCATTTAAACTTACATAAGCTGGATGCTAATGAGTTTACTCCATATGAGATAACTGATAAAACCAGAGGCTTTGTGTATAACAGAAGAAAGTTGATATATTTTGCCAAACACAGGTGGGAAAAAGGCTTTACTGTAAAAGCTCCTGAATCAAACAAAGGCAGAACCTTTGTTAAATGGGAGGCAGACAGGGATTACTGCGTGGATATGTACAATCCTGTTTGTGAATGTACCCTTCTGAACAACCCCTTAATAACTCCTCATAGTGATCAGAAAATATATTTAAGGCCTGTTTACGACTCAATACCCTCTGTTCCTATCTGGGGAGCAAAAAGTGTACAACAACTTCATAATACTCAACAGGGCAAGGCTTCTCAACCAAATACTAACCTCGGCAATAGCTCTACCACAGGAACACAAAATGGATTAATACAATTTGGAGTTTCAGTAGCACCAAACCCCAGTATCAATAAAAGGTTCGGTTTAGTAGCTAATAAAGAAATACCGCAATACTACTTCCCGCTTAAAATGAAGTTGGTAGAGGTAAGGTATTCAATTGTTGAACAGGAAAGAGTGATTAATAATTTTAAGGAATTCAAAGAGTTGATCAATGTTCAAAAGAGTGGCTTCTATCAGGTATTGATCCATGATATGAACAATGGAGAGCTGTTATATGATGCCAATGTAATAGTGCATTAAGTTTTTCACTTACAAAACAGGTTGTGTTGTTTAAGGTATTAACCTTGGGCACCACAGCCTTTTTTGTTCCAGTCAGTTTCATGAGGCATTGGAACTATATTTTTAATTTTGCTGGCTATAGAGCCCTTTTTTGAGGACTTCTAGTTTTTTTTAAAAGAATTTTTCTGCATGGAAAAGCAACGCAGATACGATATTGCTTATTTGAGAATGGCTTTGGAATGGGCTAAACTATCCTATTGCCAACGCAGGCAGGTGGGGGCTATCATCGTCAAAGACCGCATGATCATCTCAGACGGTTATAATGGCACCCCCAGTGGCTTTGAAAATATCTGCGAAGACGAAGAAGGCTATACCAAATGGTATGTGTTACATGCCGAGGCCAACGCTATATTAAAAGTAGCCGGTTCTACTCATAGCTGTAAAGATGCCACCTTGTATCTCACTATGTCGCCTTGTAAAGATTGCAGTAAGTTAATTCATCAGGCAGGTATCAAACGATTAGTATACATTGAGCGTTATAAAGATGACAGCGGCTTGAGATTTTTGGAAAAAGCCGGGGTTGAAGTACAACAAATACAAGATATATCTCTTGAAAAATAAGGTCTTATTTCCACTCTATATTGGCATAGCCGCAACTATCGGCATAGGGATAGGCTGGTTTTTAAACTATCCTCCCAAGTACTATGCTTATTACAATCAGGAGGAGCAGCGGCAACAGAAGATCAGGCAGATAATTGATTATATAGACTACGAATATGTAGACCGGGTAAATACCGATAGTATACTGGATATGACTATAACCAATCTTCTGCGCAGGCTCGACCCCCATTCGGCTTATATTCCCCTGGAAGATGTTACGGCCAATGAGGAAAATATCAAAGGCCATTTTGAAGGTATTGGAGTAGAGTTCAGAATATACCACGATACACTTACCGTTTTACGGGTTATTGAGGACGGCCCTTCTTACAAAGCTGGCTTGAGGCCGGGAGACCGTATTTTATCAGCCAACGGGGAAATACTCTTTGGCGAATCTGCCAATACGGAAAAGATCATTTCCGTTTTAAAAGGTAAAGCAGGCACTAAAGTAGATGCTTCCGTTTACAGACCGGTAGAAAATGCTATGAAACGCTTTACGATTAAAAGAGGAGAAGTGCCTCTCAACAGCGTGGTTTCTGCATTTATGCCTACTGAAGATATCGGCTATCTGAAACTAGTAAGATTTTCCGGTACTTCTAAAAAGGAAGTAGATGACGCTTTAAAACAACTCAAGAAACAAGGAGCCCGGAAGATCATTATCGACCTGAGGGATAATCCAGGTGGGCTATTGTCAGCAGCCAGGGCCATATCTGATGAGTTTTTGAAAGACGATGAATTAATCGTTTTTACCCAAAACAGGGAAGGGGAGAAGAAATTTATTTACGCCAGTAACAAAGGGATATTTGAAGATGGCAAAGTGGCAGTGCTGATCAATGAAGGCTCAGCCTCCGCCAGCGAGATTGTTGCCGGAGCTATACAAGACAATGACAGGGGGCTTATTGTTGGCCGCAGGTCATTTGGCAAGGGCCTCGTGCAGGAAGAAATGAGGTTAAATGACGGTTCCAGGATCAGGCTGACCACTCAAAAATATTACACCCCAACCGGCAGGAGCATACAGAAACCTTATACGGACTACAGCGGTGATTTTCTCAATGCCAAAGGCTACGACCACAACCTCCCCCAACAGGATACCAGTTTGGAAAGCCGGGAATTTGTAACACCTGGAGGCAGAGTGGTTTATGGAGGAGGAGGTATAACCCCCGATGTTTATGTGCCTTTTGATACGTCTCAAAGTGCCGCTATAATTTATCATCTTTCCCTGGTGGCTGATTTTGACAATAAGGCTTTTGAATATGCCGACAGGCACAGGGCCGGGTTTAACCAATACAGCAAATCCCGTTTTCTCAAGGAGTTTGAGGTAACCAATGAAGTGCTAAACTTTTTCTTTAGTGAAAGTGTCCGCCTGAATGAAATTGTGAAAGAAGAAACCATGACCTTGATCAAAGCCAGGGTAAAAGCTTATATAGGGAACATACTTTACGGTGAATCTGCTTTTATTGAGGCTTACTATCCTTTTGACCCTATTATGAAAGAGGCTTTGACAGCACTGCAGAACGACAGTACTTACATGCTGAAATGAAATAAAAAAACCCCGCTTCAGGCGAGGCTTTTTATTTTAACGAAGATCGGATCTTACATTTCGTGGTTTTCGTGATCGTGACCACCGTCACCGTCAGTGTGCTCTTCCATAGCTTCGCCAGCTTCTTCAGCGGCATCTTCTACGGCATCACCAGCTTCTTCAGCAGCATCCTCAACTGCTTCTCCGGCTTCTTCCATTGTTTCTTCTTCCATGTTTGACTCTTCTTCATTGGCAGATTCGTCAGTCATTTCAGTGTTGTCTGTATTCTCATCACCTTCTGTGGTAGCAGCATTGTTGCATGCAACAAAACCTGCAAACAAGATGACCAGAGCAAAAAGATTTACTTTTTTCATTGTTTCTCAGAGATTTGGAGTTAATATTAAGGAGCGAAAGTATGAATTTTAACAGAATGCTAATTAACCCTTTGCAAATTATTTTAGTTTTAGTAACAGTTCTGTAAAACTGACTTTTTTCTTTACCCTCTCCTCCAGTTCTTCCAGGGGTACCCTTATTTGCTCCATGCTGTCCCGGTCGCGCAGGGTTACCGAGCGGTCTTCCTTGGTTTGATGATCAACGGTAACACATAAGGGCGTGCCAATAGCATCGTGCCTGCGGTAGCGCCTGCCTATAGCATCCTTTTCATCGTACTGGCAGTTGTATTCCAGTTCCAGCCCCTGCATCACCTCGCGGGCAATTTCCGGTAAACCATCTTTCTTTAACAAAGGCAAAACCGCTACTTTAACTGGGGCCAGGGCCGGAGGTATGGAAAGTACCACTCTTTCACTGCTGTCATCCAGTTTTTCTTCACGGTAAGCCCCGGAAAGCACCGAAAGAAAAAGACGGTCCAGCCCCACAGAGGTTTCTACCACATAAGGTACGTAGCTCTCATTGATTTCGGGATCAAAGAACTGCAGTTTTTTGCCGGAGTATTCTTCATGCCTTTTCAGGTCAAAATCGGTACGGCTGTGAATACCCTCCAGCTCTTTAAAGCCGAAGGGAAACCTGAATTCTATGTCGGCCGCAGCATTGGCGTAATGCGCCAGTTTTTCATGGTCATGATAACGGTATAAGGAATCATCCAGCCCCAGGGCGAGGTGCCATTTAAGACGCTGTTCCTTCCAGTATCCATACCACTTCATTTCTTCGCCCGGACGTACAAAAAACTGCATTTCCATTTGTTCAAATTCCCGCATACGGAAAATAAACTGCCGGGCCACGATCTCGTTGCGAAAGGCCTTGCCGGTTTGCGCGATCCCAAAAGGTATTTTCATGCGTCCGGTTTTCTGCACATTCAAAAAGTTCACAAAGATCCCCTGGGCCGTTTCCGGGCGCAGGTACAGCTGGCTGCCCCCTTCTGCTACCGAACCCATCTGGGTGCCGAACATCAGGTTGAACTGCCTAACGTCCGTCCAGTTCTTAGAGCCGGAAACCGGATCGGCTATACCTTTTTCTTCGATCAGTTGTTTTACTTCGTCCAGCTCACCTTTCTCAAGGTGACCGGCCATGCGTTTAAGGGTTTCTTCCGCTTCAGCCAGGTATTTTTTAACCCGGGGGTTGGTTTCGCGAAACATTTGCGCATCAAAGCTTTCGCCAAAGCGCTTAGCAGCCTTTTGAATCTCTTTTTCCGCTTTTTGAAGTTGCTTTTCAGCATAGTCTTCCAGCAAAACGTCTGCGCGGTATCTTTTTTTGGAATCCTTGTTGTCGATCAGCGGGTCGTTGAAGGCATCCACGTGGCCCGAAGCTTTCCAGGTAGTGGGGTGCATGAAAATGGCCGTGTCCAGGCCCACGATGTTCTCGTGCATCTGCACCATGGCCTTCCACCAGTAATGGCGGATATTGTTCTTGAGTTCCACCCCGTTCTGCCCGTAGTCGTATACTGCGGCCAAACCGTCATAAATCTCGCTGGAGGGAAATATAAAACCGTACTCCTTGGCGTGGGAGCTTATTTTCTTGAAAAGGTCATCCTGATTCATGGCCGCAAAAGTAAAGATTAGCGGCAAGGCAGTGAAGCAAAAATAGAATCGGGCCCGGTAGAAGTAATTTTCTATGGTTCATCCTTCGATACGTTTTGGCAGAGCCAAAACACTCTGGATGACCGCGCGTTTGCTTCTGTCAGGCTGAGTATCCCGAAAGCATTATCTAAGCCTGAGCTAACGGAACATTTAAACCGTCCTGATTTTTGGGGTACACCCACAGGTACGGGACACTCAAGATGATTATACGTTTTTTGTCATGCCGGGCAGAGCAAAGCGCAGACTTACCTTCCCTGTTTGCCGATAGGTAGCGATGATGAGATCGCGGGTCTTCATTTCATTGCGCCCGCGATGATTCTTTAGAGATAGCCCAGAGGAAGACCCGGCATCTCCTTCCCGGGTAAACAGGCATAAACGGTTTTTTACTGAAACAGCATTTTAGCGTTTTCCGAAAACAATTTCACAGCAATAGCCATACAGATAATACCAAAAACCTTGCGCAACACATTAATGCCAGAACTGCCCAGTTTGCGCTCGATCCAGGGAGCCGTTTTCAGTACTATATAAACCAATATACAATTGAGAATAATAGCGATAATGATATTGACAACGGCAAATTCCGCCCGGATAGATACAATGGTCGTCATGGTTCCGGCTCCGGCAATCAGCGGGAAGGCAATAGGTACAATGGAAGCCGTTTTAGGCTCTTCATCTTTAAAAAGGCTGAGGCCGAGGATCATTTCCAAGGCGAGGAAAAACAGTACAAAGGAGCCGGCTACCGCAAAAGAATTGATGTCTACTCCCAGGTATTGCAGAATGGTTTCACCCAGAAAAAGAAAGGTGATCATAATAGCCCCGGCTACCATGGTGGCTTTGGAACTTTGGATGTGACCCACTTTCTGGCGCAAGGATATAATAATAGGTATACTACCTACAATGTCTATCACGGCAAATAGCACCATGGTAGCTGAAAAAATTTCCTTCAAGCTCAGTTGTGTCATCGGCATTCGTCAATTTCCGGCAAAGGTATTTTTTTGCCCTTTATATTGAGGTTATACAACTAGTAAATCTGGCTTACCTAATTTTGCCCTTATGTTCATGATCAACGATACCCTGGTTTCAGAGGATATTTTGGAAAAGCAGTTTGTTTGTGACCTCAGCCGTTGTAAAGGAGCCTGCTGTGTAGAAGGGGATGCCGGAGCCCCTCTTAGTGTTGAAGAGGCCGGTATTCTCCAAGAAGAATACCAAAACTTTAAACCTTACCTGAGGAAAGAAGGCATTAAAGCAGTGGAAGAGCAGGGTACTTCCGTTACTGATCCCCATGACGGTGAGGATGTCACTCCTTTGGTTAATGGAGCGGAATGCGCTTACGTAATCTTTGATGAAAACGGGATCAGCAAATGTGGCATAGAAAAGGCCTGGGAAGAGGGGGGCACTACTTTCAGAAAGCCCGTTTCCTGCCATTTGTACCCGGTACGTGTAAATAAATACGTAACTTATGAAGCGGTAAACTACCATAAGTGGGAAATATGCAGCCCTGCCTGTGAATTGGGAGAGCAACTTAAAGTACCGGTCTACCGCTTTCTGAAAGAGGCACTTATCCGCAAATACGGCCCGGAGTGGTACCATGAATTGGATGAAGTAGCCCGGTACTGGACGCACAGTCAAAAAAAGAGATAGGTTTTTAACAATAAGTGTGAATTAAAAAATCTCATTTGCCAATTTTTACACTTGCTTTTTTTCTATCTCACGTCAGTAAACAGATTGTAAGCTTAACATACTTCACATTCTGTTAATAAAAGCGACACATTGTTAAAAAGTACAACTAGGTTTCCTCCTCTCTATTCGTAAAATTTGTAAAGCATCTTTTCCTCAACTGTATCAGCTTAATAACTTACTGATTTAAAAACAACTGATAATCAAGGGTTTGTGGGCTTTAAACTAAAAGGAAAACCGGGTAGTTAACTGGATACTAAAGAAAAAAAGATTAAGAAGGATGAACACACCGACAGAACCTATTTTACAGGACAATAAAAACCGCTATGTGCTTTTCCCTATTGAGCACCACGACATCTGGCAATGGTATAAAAAGCAAGAAGCCAGCTTCTGGACCGCTGAAGAAATAGACCTGCACCAGGATATTACGGATTGGGAAAGCAAGCTCAATGACGATGAACGCTATTTCATAAAACACATATTGGCGTTTTTTGCAGCCAGCGATGGCATTGTTAATGAAAACCTGGCGGAAAATTTTGTCAATGAGGTTCAGTATACCGAGGCTAAGTTCTTCTATGGTTTCCAGATCATGATGGAAAATATCCACAGCGAGACCTACTCCCTGTTGATAGATACCTATATAAAGGATAAGGAAGAGCGCAATAGGCTTTTTACTGCCATTGAAAATTTTGACGCTATTAAAAAGAAGGCCGACTGGGCCATCCGCTGGATCGAGTCCCCTTCTTTTGCCGAGCGCCTCATCGCCTTTGCCGCTGTAGAGGGTATTTTCTTTAGCGGTTCTTTCTGTTCTATTTTTTGGTTAAAGAAGAGGGGGTTGATGCCTGGGCTTACCTTTTCCAACGAGTTGATATCGCGTGACGAAGGCTTGCACTGTGATTTTGCCTGCCACCTGCACAACAACCATTTGGTCAATAAGGTGCCCGAAGAACGCATTCGCCAGATCATAACAGAAGCATTGGACATAGAGCGTGAGTTTATCACCGAGTCTCTGCCGGTAGACCTCATTGGTATGAATTCCCGCTTAATGATCCAATACCTTGAATTTGTATCCGACCGCTTGTTAGTGGAGCTGGGTTGCAGCAAGGAGTATAACGTGGAAAATCCATTTGACTTCATGGATATGATCAGCCTTCAGGGCAAAACCAACTTCTTTGAAAAAAGAGTGGGAGAGTACCAGAAAAGTGGTGTGGTTCAGGGAACGGATTCTCAAAAAATATCCTTTGACGCTGATTTTTAATAAACCAAACAAAAATTATTCAGATGTACGTAATTAAAAGAGACGGAAGAAAAGAAGCGGTAAAATTTGATAAGATTACCGCCAGGATACAAAAACTTTGCTACGGAATGAGCAATCTGGTAGACCCCACTACCGTAGCCATGAAGGTGATTGAGGGGATCTACGAAGGGGTTACCACCTCTGAACTGGACAGCCTGGCGGCAGAAGTGGCAGCTTCTATGACTACCCGCCATCCTGATTATGCCCAACTGGCTGCCCGGGTAGCGGTATCTAACCTGCATAAGAATACTACCAAGTCTTTTGCCGAGACCATGAAAGAACTGCATGAGTACGTAAACCCCAAAACAGGTTTGCACTCTCCGTTAATAGCAGATGATGTGTACGAGATCATTGAAAAGAATGCAGCTTTGCTGGATTCCACTCTTATATACGATCGCGATTTCGGCTACGATTATTTTGGCTTTAAAACCCTGGAGCGCTCTTACCTGTTACGCCTCAACGGAAAAATTGCTGAGCGTCCGCAGCACATGATCATGCGGGTGGCCATTGGCATACACAAAGAAGACCTCGATAGTGCTATAGAGACCTACCATCTGATGAGTAAAAAGTATTTTACTCACGCTACACCTACTCTCTTCAATTCAGGTACTCCCAAGCCTCAGATGTCTTCCTGCTTTTTGCTGACCATGAAGGGTGACAGCATAGACGGGATATATGATACCTTAAAGCAATGCGCCAAAATTTCCCAGTCAGCGGGAGGAATTGGCCTGAGCATCCACAATGTGAGGGCTACGGGTTCTTACATCCGGGGAACCAACGGTACTTCCAATGGTATTGTTCCCATGTTGAGGGTATTTAACGACACGGCCCGTTACGTAGACCAGGGAGGCGGTAAACGCAAAGGTTCCTTTGCCATTTATATGGAACCCTGGCATGCCGATATTTTTGATTTTCTCGATCTGAAAAAGAATCACGGTAAAGAAGAAATGCGTGCCCGTGATCTGTTCTACGCCCTTTGGATACCCGATCTCTTTATGAAAAGAGTTAAAGAAGACGGGGAGTGGACTTTGATGGATCCTAACGAATGCCCCGGCTTGCCCGATACCCACAGCCAGGAGTTTGAAGAACTTTATGAGAAATACGAAGCCGAAGGAAAAGGACGCAAGACCATCAAAGCCCGCGAATTGTGGCACAAAATACTCGAATCACAGATCGAGACAGGTACGCCTTATATGCTTTACAAGGACGCAGCCAATAGCAAGAGCAATCAGCAAAACCTGGGAACCATCCGCTCCTCTAACCTTTGTACCGAGATCATAGAATACACGGCCGAAGATGAGGTGGCAGTTTGTAATTTGGCTTCGTTGGCCCTACCCATGTTTGTGGAAGAAGGTGAGTTCAATCACGACAAGCTCTTTGAAGTTACCTATAAAGTAACCAAAAACCTGAACCGTATCATAGACCGCAACTATTATCCCGTACCAGAAGCCCGCAACAGCAATATGCGTCACCGCCCTATAGGTTTGGGGGTACAAGGTTTGGCCGATACTTTCATCAAATTGCGGATGCCTTTTACATCTGAAGATGCCAAAAAGCTGAATAAGGATATTTTCGAGACCATTTATTACGCTTCCCTTTGTGCTTCTAAAGACGAGGCTCAAGCAGATGGAGCTTATAAAAGTTTTGAAGGATCTCCTATCAGCCAGGGTAAATTCCAGTTTAACCTTTGGGGTGTAAGCGAAGACGACCTGAGCGGCCGTTGGGACTGGAAAACGCTGCGGGAAGAGATAAAAGAGCACGGGGTGCGCAACTCCTTGCTGCTGGCACCTATGCCTACCGCTTCTACTTCTCAGATACTGGGGAATAACGAGTGCTTTGAGCCTTATACTTCCAATATTTACACCCGCAGGGTATTGTCAGGTGAATTTATAGTGGTGAACAAACATCTTTTGGTCGATCTGGTAGACCTCGGCCTCTGGAATGAAGAGTTGAAGACCGAGATTATCCGGGCCAACGGCTCCATCCAGCATATAGATGCCATTCCTGATAACATCAAAGAGATGTACAAAACCGTTTGGGAAATGAGCATGAAGGACATCATTGATATGAGTGCCGAAAGGGGAATGTTTATCGACCAGTCGCAATCGCTGAATCTCTTCATGGAGAATGCCAATATCGGTAAACTCACTTCCATGCATTTTTACGCCTGGGAGCAAGGCTTAAAAACCGGTATGTATTACCTGCGTACCAAAGCTGCTACTGATGCCATTAAGTTTACCGTACAAAAACAGGTTAAGGCAGAGGTAGAGCCGGTAGTAGAGGCTAAACAAACCGAAAAGATCCAGGAAAAAGAGAATTTGCAAAAAGCAACCAGTGTAGCTGAAATGCGCGTAGCTGAAATGGCCAAGGCCGTAAAGGATTACAGCGATGAGGAAACTATTGCCTGTTCCATCGATAACCCGGATGATTGCGAAGCCTGTGGCTCCTGATTATTGACGATTTTTATAAATATCCTACCTACGTTGAAAGGCTGCCTCTTTGCGGGGCAGCTTTTTTTTGTGCAGATAAAAAGCTTACATTTCTGCCATGCTTAAACGTCTAACAGTTGTTGTGTTGATAAGCCTTTGCCATCAGGCCGGGGCACAAATAACAGCAGAAGAAGCCATACAGAAGGTCTTTGATATTCTTACCCTGGAAGAACCCCAGCTTCAGGGTGATTTACAGAAAAACCTCACCAGTGGTGCATGGGAATCCCTCTCCTATCTCAATGAGACAAATGAGAGTTACGAGCCCGGAGATCTGCAGGAGGCCGTTCCGGATTATTATCATTTCATGGCTGAAAAAGTTATTATCCGTTTGATCAATCAAAGCAACTATAACGAATATGGAATGGAGCTGGAGATTTCTTACCGTCTTCATAAAGGTCATATAGAGCTTTTAGACGGAAAAACAAAGGCTCTAAAAGACCGTTGGGAGATTATGTATCTCGATGCTAATTATCTGGCCTTGGATATGGGAGATTTGAGGGTTTTCTTTACTCATACCCCCAACCAGGAATAATATGAACTAAATTTATTGCCCCAAAAATCAAAAGCAGTGGCTGCAGAAAAGCAAAACCTGGAAATAGCCAGGATACAAAAAGAAATAGAAAATTATTTGAGCCTGGGAAGCACTCAAATGATATTTGATTACCACGAAAAAGAAGACGGGGTTTCTCTTGATGTCATTACTGTGAACCCCCGGCATAATCAATCTTTTTTATTTCATTCGGTAAAAGGTTATAACAAGCTGGATGCTTTACATCAAATGCTGGATTATGTTGAAGTTCACCGCGATAAAAAGAATTCCTATACCATACAATGGGCAGTTAAAGGGGAAAAAGAACTTCACACCTCTTATTTCAGGGCAAAAGATATACCTGAAGCTATAGATAAGTTACATTATGGGCGTGATCCCAATAGTATTACTATTTTTAGTGTGGTGCTTAATCCGATCACTTGAGCAGAGGGTAATTAGTTAAATGCGGATAAGACTTTTTTAACGCACCCTTCTAATAATAAGTTCGTTCGGTTGTATACTCACTCATTTATGCAGAATACTTGTTGGGTATTTTTTGTATCTTGACTTTCAAATCAAAACAAAAGCTAGTTATTGATGGCTGAGAACTATAACCGAGAAATAAGAAAAAGAGCCAGGCGCATCCGTAAGGTCAATAAGCCCAAGGCCACCATAAAAGAGTATATGCAGTACAGCCTGGTTATTCTCATTATTGCTGCTATATTACTCGGAGCCCTTTATATGACCGGTACTTTGTAAGCGCTTGATTATAAAACTTTAAGTTTTCTTAACCCAAAGGCTATAATAACGTAAAGGCAAGACAGACAATTAGTTAGCAAAGCTTGGTATTTTTGCAAAAACTAACCAAAATGGAAGAAGCTACCAAGCAAACCTCTAGCAACACTGCTCAAATTGTGGCAGTTGTCATTATTATCTCGTTGATAGTAGGTTTAGCTCTTTTTATAGCTGGCTAAGCTTATTAAAATAGGATTTAATATCCGGCTACCCTACATAAAAGGGTCGGTAGTAGCTATTTTTTCTCTTACCTGATCAATTCGGTTTTTGATCCTTATAAAGAATTTGTTGCGGTCTTTATCTGAGAGATCACTAATGAGAGAAGACTGTTTACACTGATTCAGGAAGTAGTCTTTCATTTTTTTCCCCATAGTTATATCGGAAGTCGATAGATAATTAACACCGGCATAAGGCACAAAGTAAAAGAGCCTGTTTTCATTGAATTCCGCTACTATATGATTGTCCATGATCAAAATCTCATGGTAATACATCTTATAACTTGCACTGGTGTAAACTTCGCTTTTAGTAGCGTGTACCTTATTACCGTTAAGGGCCTGTTTGTAGATCAGTTTCATCATTTCGTGAAAACGGTCGCAAATAACCAAAGCCTCTTCCCTGTTACTGAATAAGCCGGCTTCGTAGTAATAATCTATCTGTTTAATGAAACTCATCACAGTGGTATCGTTCCATATTTCTATGGAGTTGATCCTCGAAAAAGCTTCCCATTGGGCAGAGGCGAGTTCCAATAGGTCTTCCGGTATCATGGAAACATTATAGTTCTGGTCATTTATTTTGCTGATGCCATAAACGGATTTCAGCCATACGTATATTTTAAAAGCGGCTAATTCCGGAAAGGCAAATTGGTAGAAGACCGGAACATCTTTAGCAGAATAGTACATCATATGATCTTTCTGCTGTACGATAGACTGCAACATTTCGAGGCTGCCTTTCATGTAGGTGCGATAGTCGTCAATGGTATCGATGAAATCCCCGTGATTGAATATAACTGACTTTTCTGAAATACCGGTTATATCGTTTAGTGAGATATTGAAATGCCTTGCCAGCAGGACGGTTTCGTCAAAAGAAAGGGTTGTTTCACCTCTTAGGCGCCTGTAGGCAGCATCTTTACTTATTTGTAATGCTACTGCAATCTCATCTGGCAAGCTGTATTGCCCTTGGAGGAGATTGTCTATTTTTTCCCAGAATACCCTTTGATAAAAGCGATTCATTTTTTTTGGCGAGATTCAATAAAGCGGTTAAAAAATTATTGCAGAAAATACAAATTTCTAAAAAATTCCAAAGTTTTTTTGTGAAAATCGCAAAAAATTCAAGGTGATAGGCTATTCGAAATTAGGTATTACAAAATTTGCAAATTCTAAAAAACCCTCTTTAAAATCTCGTTTTGTTGACGTTGGCGTTAGAAATTTCTTTGTGTCATGAAATCACAAAAAAAGTAAATCATGAAAAAAGTATCGTTTTTAGTGTTTGTTCTGCTGGTGTCATTATTAAAAATACAGGCCCAGCAAATTCCGGTAATAGAAGACCGTGAAACAGCCATCATTAAACCTTTGCGCCTGAGTGGCCCAAGGGTAGGAGTTACTTACGCTCCTTTCCTTACTTCCAGCAATTATGGTGAGCAATTTGGGGATTCATCTTTTACCTTTAATGCTCCTTTTATCAGCCAGTTTGGCTGGCAATTTGAATGGAAGTATTTTGAGACAATGGGAGGCAGCGCAGGCTTGTTTGAAGCAATTCCATTGATCGGAGGATTGGAGCAGGGATTGATCATTCCCAGCTTGAACCTTTTGGTAGGATACAGGGATGCGGGAGGCTTTGAAATAGGTGCCGGCCCAAGCCTTAATTTACTGACTCCTGGCTTTATAATTGCCGTGGGATACACTTTCCAGTCCAGACATATGAACTTTCCTATCAACTTCGCTGTAACTCCCAGTCGAGATGGTCCCAGATTTTCTTTGCTCTTTGGCTTTAATAAGAGGTCGGGAAGTTAATTTCTGCAAACCATTCATAAAAAAGGGGCACAGCCCCTTTTTTTAGTTTAGAACTAAAGGGTTACATAATTATCTTTATAGAAAACTATAAACAAAAAGTGAAGGTATTTTTTAAGATCGTATTGGGCTTACTCGTAGTTGTTATAATTATTGTTCTTTATAAAACCTTGACCTTCCGGTCTAAGAGCTATCCGCTGGTTCGGCATAAAACAAATTTTGAAGTTGATCCTAACGTATTAAAGAAGGCTATCCAATTTGAAACCATTTCCCACAAACCTGAAATGATTGACGATTCGGCATTTACCGGTTTACATCGTCATATTGAAAGTTCTTTTTCGCTGGTAGACAGTTTGCTGGAAAAAGAAAAGATCAATCAATATTCATTACTGTATACCTGGCAAGGCACAGATAAGTCAAAACAACCTTTGGTTTTGATGGCTCACATGGATGTGGTGCCCGCTGAGTACGCCACTTTAAATGAATGGGACTACCCCCCGTTTTCGGGTGCCATAGAAGAAGGATACATTTATGGAAGGGGGACAATTGACGACAAAGGCTGCCTTATGGCTATACTACACGCAGCCGAACTTTTGCTGGAGGAAGGATATAAGCCGGAGCGTACCATCATTTTCTCCTTTGGCCACGATGAGGAGATAGGCGGGGAATATGGAGCCGAAACCATTGCCAAAAAGCTGGAAGAAAGAGGGGCAAAAGCCAGCATGGTACTGGATGAAGGAGGGGTTTTAAGTTATGGGATAGTACCAGGCCTGGAGAGACCGGTGGCTTTAGTAGGAACCAGTGAAAAAGGTTATATGAGTTTGGAGCTATCAGTGAATATAGCTGGAGGTCATTCTTCCATGCCTGCACCACAAACAGCTATTAGTGCTTTGAACAAAGCACTTTACCGGCTAAATGATAAGCCCATGCCAAATCGTATATCACCTCCTTTACAGGGTTTTGTTAATCACGTAGGTCCCGAGCTTCCTTTTCTTCAAAAGATGGCTTTTGCCAATACCTGGCTTTTTAAGCCACTGATATTTTCAGTTTATCGGCAAACAGCTTCGGGAGCCGCTTTAATCCATACAACTCAGGTTCCTACTATATTTCAATCGGGAGTAAAAGACAATGTGATACCACAACGGGCCAAAGCAGTGGTGAACTATCGTTTGCTGCCGGGAGATGAGCCTGATGAAATAATAAGCCGGGCCCTGAAGATAATTGATGATACCCTAGTTAAGGTAAGAGTATTAAATGACCTTTCTATACCGGCCTCCCCGGTTTCTGATTACCGCTCAGAAGAATTCAAAAAACTTTCGGGTATTATAAGGGTTATAGATAGTAATGTAATTGTAAGCCCTTATTTGGTAATAGGTGCTACAGACGGACGGTTCTTCTACAATATATCTGATAAAGTATATCGTTTTAGCCCCATTCCATTCTACGAGGAAGATTTACCGCGTATTCACGGAATTAACGAGCGCATAAGTGTAGAAGCATTTAAAAAAAGTGTTAACTTTTATGCTACTTTAATGAAGGAGTTTTAGAGAGATATTATTGATATGGAAGTGGAAAAAAAGTATAAGAGTTTAAAAGAGTTTTACCCTTTTTACTTGTCAGAGCATCAGGATTATACTTGCCGTATGTTACATTTTGTTGGTACTGGATTAGTAGTTATTTTTTTCGTCATTTTTCTCATAACGCTTAATTGGGTGTATTTTGCCATAATTCCTTTGTTGGGATATGGTTTTGCCTGGGTGGGTCATTTTTTCTTTGAGCAAAACAAACCGGCAACCTTTCAATATCCGGGCTATAGCCTTGCTTCAGACTTCATTTTATTTTGGCATTTACTCACCGGCAAGGAAAAATTTAACCCTGTAAAAGATACTCATAAGGGTTAGTCGGGAAGCAGAAAGACAGTAAATATTCTTATTTTGGGAAAAAAACACCTGATTGTAAAAGAGGTGATTCCCAAAATCGGAAACCCAAATTTCTCATATAAATCGCAATTAACTGATAGTCAGAATGTTGATTTTGTGGCATCAGGCTTGAGAATTAATGCGTAAAGCAAAAACAAATGAAAGCTAGAAAGTTAACAGGCCTTAAAATATTAATGATCGCAGGTATAGCTATTGCGTGTCAAAAAAGCGAACCCAGTGATAATAACGGAGGGGGAAATGCCAATCCGGATAGTTTCTCCGAGATGATTGTTCCCGGCAGTTTCGACTACAAAACAACTAAAGTTGTGAATTACCAGTTCGATCTTGCCAACGCTCCCCTAAACGGTAAATACAAAGTTGAAATATATGATTTCATCCCTTCAGGCGGAGGCAGTATCATAAAATCAGCTTTTGTAAACAGAAACAGCATGCTCAACGGGGAACTGGCCATTCCTTCTACGCTGAACAAGTTATATGTAGTTTTAAAGTCGCCCGACAGAAGCAGTTCCCTGCACATACTTCCTGTAAGCGCCAACAATATCAATTATTCTTTTGGTTCCGGTAAAAAATCCCTGCGCAAAACCCAGGTAGTAAGCACGAATTGTAACAGTGGTTGTGATGTTACCTATAATAATCACAATAGTAACATAAACATCAACAGTAATGACGCTGGTTCGGTATTCTGTATTACAGGCAGTTTTAATAATAAGAACCTCAACGTTAATAAAGCCAATGTTACTATCCGGGTATGCGGCAATATAGATTTCAAAAACGTGAATCTCAATAGCGGTAGCCGCATGGAAATTACCGATGGTTCCGTAGTGGATTTTAACCAGTTAAACCTGAACAGCAGCTCTGGTGAAGTAGTGATTTATGACGCAGAAGTTTATATAAATGGCAACTTCAGTCCCAATGGTGGTATTATAAATTATGGGGATTTAGAGGTAGATGATAACTACAATATCAATGGTAGTGGAAGCTTGGTGAATAACGGTACATTAGAGGTAGGTATAGATCTTAATCAGAATAAGGACCTGACCAATAATGGAACTATTGAGATCGGAGACGATCTCAACCTCAATGGAGGTTCTAATACGATCAATAACTGTAAGATCCTTATTGACGATGATCTGAACGTAAACAAAACACTTACCAATAATGCCTACATCTATGCCGAAGACCAGTTAGTGGCTAACGGAGGTGCTGATATCACCCTGGTAGATGGTGCTATGATTGAAGCTAACAGAGCTACATTAAATAGCGTGATTACAGGTAGTGGCACTACTTCACTTATTAAGCTTTTTGACAGCAGCGTTTTTGGTAGTAGCCTTCAAACCATCATTAATGGTGGCGGAGGTCTTAGTGGCAACCTCGAGTATTGCGACAGTGACGGCATAGAGACGAACACTGGTAGTATCTCAGGCGGAGCTACTCTGGCCTGTAATGTTTACATACCTACTTCTGCTTGTTTCCCCAATGGCAATGGAACGCCTACTATAGTTGATACAGATAACGATGGTGTAGCCGACAGTAGCGATGCCTATCCCAATGACCCTAACCGCGCGGCCGACAGTTACTATCCTTCATCTAACCAAACGGCTACCCTGGCTTTTGAAGATCTGTGGCCTGATCAGGGGGATTATGATTTCAATGATCTGGTAGTTGATTATCGTTACAAACTGGTGGTAAATGCCGATAATGAAGTAGTGGATATCAATGGATTATATGTGGTGAAGGCCATAGGAGGATCATTTAAGAACGGTTTTGGTATTCAATTCGACTTTGCTCCATCTGTGGTATCTTCTGTAAGTGGCAATCGCCTGGATCAGGGTTATGTTAATGCTAATGCCAATGGCACAGAAGCTGGGCAAAGCAAGGCTACCATTATAGTTTTTGAAAATGCCTTTGACATATTGCCTAATCCCGGTAGCCCTACGGTAAATACTGATGCCAACGATCCTTACCAAACTCCAGACACGCTTGATGTGGCGATTACCCTGAATGCACCACAAACTTTTGCTAATTTGGGAGCTTTCCCCTTCAATCCCTTTATTATTGTAAATGAGGAAAGAGGAAAAGAGGTTCACCTCGTAGATTTTCCAGCCACAGATCTGGCCAACCCAAGCTTTTTTGGAACCGGCCAGGATGATACCAACCCCGGAAGTGGCAGGTATTACAAATCAGTAAATAATTTCCCCTGGGCTCTGAACATAATAGGAGGGTTTGATTATCCCAAAGAAAAGGTTGACATTATTGAAGCATATTCCAATTTTTCTTCCTGGGCGCAGTCAGGAGGTTCTCAGGATTCAGACTGGTACAACGATCTGCCCGGTTACAGGGATATCATCAGCATATATCCATAAGAGATAAGCTAAGCATAACTATAGAAACACTAAAAAGCCCTGTTTTGCAGGGCTTTTTTAATTATGATACTTCAATAGGGAAAATACTTTGCCGTGTTTTAACAATTTCTCGCGACCCTGCAGGAAAGACAGTTCGAGTAAAAAAGAAAAAGCGAGGCCTTGGGCTCCAGCCTGTTGAATTAAGTTACAAGCTGCTATAGCTGTACCTCCTGTTGCCAGCAGATCATCGTGAATGACAACTCTTGCACCGGAAGGTATGTCTTCCCGGTGTACTTCTACTGTAGCGGTGCCGTATTCCAGGCTGTAACTTTCGGTGAGCTTCTGGCGGGGGAGCTTGCCTGATTTGCGGACAGGGATGAAGGGTAGCCCCAGCTCTTTAGCCATCATAAAACCGAATAAAAACCCCCTTGATTCAATAGCTGCAATATGGGTGGGATTTAATTTTTCAACCGGCTCCAGCAGAGCAAGTAAAACTTCGTGTACCAGCTTCTGATCGAGTAGAAGAGGGGTAATATCTTTAAAAGAAATACCTGGCTGTGGAAAGTCAGGTACTTCTTTTATGGCTTGCTCTAGTGCTTCTTCCAGTTTCATTTAAAAGCATTTAGCCCGGTAATATCGAAACCTGTAATTAACAGGTGAATATCGTGGGTGCCTTCATAAGTAACTACCGATTCGAGATTCATCATGTGGCGCATAATGGGATAATCACCTGTAATTCCCATTCCTCCTAAGACCTGTCGGGCTTCACGGGCAATTTTAAGGGCTATTTCCACATTATTGCGCTTGGCCATGGATATTTGGGCCGAAGTAGCCTTACCCTCATTTTTAAGTTTGCCGAGGCGCCACACTAATAATTGGGCTTTAGTGATTTCAGTGAGCATTTCGGCCAACTTCTTCTGCTGAAGTTGAAAACCACCTATAGGTCTGTCAAACTGTATTCTTTCTTTGGCATACCTCAATGCCGTATCGTAGCAATCCATGGCAGCCCCCAGGGCTCCCCAGGCTATTCCGTATCGCGCACTGTCCAAACATCCAAGGGGAGCGCCTAAACCAGATTTATTAGGTAGAATATTGGCCTTGGGAACTCTTACGTTGTCAAAAACCAACTCACCGGTAGCACTGGCCCTCAGGCTCCATTTGTTATGAGTTTCAGGAGTGGTAAAGCCTTCCATACCTCTTTCTACTACAAGGCCGTGTATGCGTCCTTCTTCATTTTTAGCCCATACTACGGCTATATCGGCAAATGGAGCATTGCTGATCCACATTTTGGCCCCATTTAAAATAACGTGATCGCCATCGTCTTTATAATTAGTGATCATGCCTCCCGGGTTAGAGCCAAAGTTGGGCTCAGTTAAACCAAAACATCCAATGTATTCACCAGAAGCCAATTTGGAGAGATATTTTTTGCGTTGTTCTTCGTTGCCATAAGCGTAGATGGGATACATGACCAGGGATGACTGAACGGAACAGGTGGAGCGTACTCCTGAATCACCCCTTTCAATTTCCTGCATCATAATTCCATAGGAGATCTGGTCCAAGCCTGCACCACCGTATTCCTGTGGGATGTAAGGGCCAAAGGCACCTATATCGGCCAGCCCTTTTATCAACTGCTGAGGGAACTCAGCTTTTTGAGCATATTCTTCTATAATAGGGCTAACTTCCTTTTTAACCCAATTACGAGTGGCATCCCTCACTAGGAGGTGCTCCTCCATCAATAACTCATCTATCTGATAATAGTCAGGAGCCTGAAATAAATCTTTTAACATGGTGTTTCGTTATTTCGGCAAAGGTATATAATGAGGGAAAAGAATATCTTTGAGAAGATTAATAATTAAAATCCTGAATTTATGAAGAAAACTACTCTATTTTCGATCTCTTTACTGGTAATGACCTTTGTGTCTTATCAGGCGTTAACTAATTCTAGCGGTTCCCCACAAGGCAGATCTGGCTCACCAGCCAGTAACGGGCAAACCTGTGCTTCGGCAAATTGCCATTCGGGGCCGGCAGCTAGCACACAAACCGTTACTATTACAACTGATATCCCACCCTCGGGTTTTGTAGAAAACACGGATTACACTATTACTATTACTGCTGAAGGCAATGGCGCCAGTCATTCCAGAATAGGTTTTACAGCCAGTGTTGAAGAAAGTGGAAGTCATGCAGGAAGCCTGTCAACCGGAGGTAATAGTGATATACAGATGAGAGGGCCCTATATAACTCATACTTTTAGTGGGATATCAGCCACGGGTTCTATGCGCTCCTGGTCTTTTACCTGGAACAGTGGAACCGCTCCTGGCGGAACAGCTGTGTATGCAGCGGTAAACTTTACCAATAATAACGGTAATACAGGTGGTGATGTGATTATAAGTGAGACTATAAGCCTTACAAAAGTTTCTGGAATAGGGTTAGATGAAAATAAACTCTACGATTTCAACCTGTTTCCCAACCCTGCTGATAAGAAACTGGAGCTTAGCAATGTTGACCCCCACACTAAGCAGATCAGTATTTATGGCTTAAACGGGCAAAAAGTAGCCGAGTTCAATGACAACTCAAAAGAGTCTCCTACCAACTGGATATTAGATGTTTCTGACTTACCCGAAGGTAACTATATAGTATCTACAGACAGAAGAGATACCCAACACAAAAACCTGCTTATTAAGAGGTAAAATAGCATGTCAAAAAAATTCAGGCTCCAGAATGATTAATTTTGGAGCCTGAATTTATGTACCGGGAAATAGAAAAACATTACTCTGACTGGATATTGCTGGCTATACTGCTTGGGGTAATCTTTGTACTGATATCCCGTATCTATAATCCCGGCAAATTCAAAGCTTTTCTTTATCTTCCTTTAAGGGGAGGTAATGAGACAAAAGAAGAGTTTGATCCTCTGGGTTGGAGAACCCCCTTTGACATTTCAATGGTTATAAATGTTTTTCTGAGCATTGCTTTGAGTATTCTTCTGATCAATTACAGTTCTTCAACATTGGATTTGTACTCTGGAGCCTGGCGCGATTACTTGCGTTTATTCCTTATTATTTCCGCTTTTTTTTTAGTGAAAAGCCTGTTGCAATTAGCCATTGCCTGGGCTTTTGACAAAGTAGGAGAGATTGCTCTCAGCCAAAACATTGAGCTATCTTATTTGGCGTGGCTGGCATTAATGATCTTGCCGGTAAATGTTATCGTTGCTTTTGTCAGCTCTAATAAGGAATTTAACTTCTGGCTGTTGCTTATTATCTCACTGGCAGGTTGGTTCCAGGCTTTTTTCAGGAGCAGTTTGCAGTTGTGGAAGCTAGCGGCTCCATCCTACTATAAAATTTTTTACCTTTGCAGCCTGGAAATAATACCATTCATCTTTTTAATAAAGTGGATTCAAGTCCTTTAAAATCAAAAAGATGAGGTTATTGATTACTAACCAAAAAAGGCATTCCATTGAAGGTCAAAACGATTTTAGTTTCTCAACCTGAGCCACAAACAGAAAATTCACCCTATTTTGATCTGGCCCAAAAACATAAAGTTAAGGTAGATTTCAGGCCTTTTATTCATGTGGAAGGAGTGGATGCCGCTGAAGTGAGAAAGCAAAAAGTCAATATTCCCAGCCATACTGCAGTAATATTGACTAGCAGGAATGCGGTAGATCATTTTTTCAGGATATGTGAAGAGCTTCGGTTTAACGTTCCCAATGAGATGAAATATTTCTGTACCTCCGAAGCAATAGCTTATTATCTTCAAAAGTATGTGGTTTACAGAAAGCGTAAGATATATTTTGGAACAGCCACTTTTGCAGATCTTATCCCCTTAATCAAGAAGCACAAAGACGAAAAATTCCTTTTACCTTCTTCAGATGTCCTGAAGCCGGAAATACCTAAGTTACTAAAAGACAATAAGATCAATTATACCCGGGCGATACTCTATAATACTGTATCCAGTAACTTGTCTGACCTTGCTGATGTTTATTACGATGTGCTGGTTTTCTTCAGCCCTTCAGGTATAAAGTCACTTTTTGAGAATTTCCCTGATTTTGAGCAGGGGGAAACCCGTATAGCTGCATTTGGCAGCTCCACTCACAAAGAGGTTAAGGCAACAGGACTAAAGCTCGATATTAAGGCACCTACTCCAAAGTTGCCTTCCATGACGATGGCACTGGAAGATTATATCAAGAAGGTGAACAAAAAATAGAACGTTTTAATTCCCATAGTATCTAAGTTACCTTGCCGCGTGGCTTTTTTATTTCCTTTGCAGGAATGGATCAGCGCTTCCCAAAAAAAGAAAAACTGAAAAGTAAAAAGCTTATTGATGAACTTTTTGCCAATGGAAAGAGTGTAAAAGCCTATCCTCTGGTAATGATTTATAATGAAAGCGAATTAGAAAAAGACATCAGTCTTAAGGCGGGTTTTTCCGTTTCGAAGAAAAAAATTAAAAAGGCAGTAGACCGCAATAAGATAAAGAGAAGAATGCGGGAAGCGTATCGCATTAACAAAGCGGGAATAATTTCCAGGCTCCCCCAAAAATATACTTTGATGTTTATCTGCATATCCGGAGAGATGCCTTCATTTAAATCGATAGAAGAGTCTATAAGAAAACTGCTTCCGGTCTTAATACACGGAGCAACGTAAAGAAATACAATCAAAGCGCTTAAATGCCGTTTTTACATTAAATTAGCAATTCTGCACTTGAGCTTAATCAAAAGTATTTGATGATGAAAAAGATTATTAAAGGTACGCTGATACTGGCGGTTACCGGCATTATAGGTTTGTCTCTTGCTTATACACCCAACTACTTTGAAATAAGCAAGCATCTCGACATTTTCACCAGTGTTTTTAAGGAAGTAAATCTGTATTATGTTGATAATACAGAACCAGGTGAATTAATGGAGGAGGCTATCATTTCCATGCTGTCATCATTAGACCCTTATACTAATTATATCCCCGAAGAAAGGGTTGAAGATTTTAAAATACAAACTACGGGTAATTACGGAGGTATAGGAGCCACCATACGCAGTTATAAGGGGAGGATCATCCTTATGTCGCCTTATGAAGGCTTTGCCGCTGACAAGGCAGGCCTGAAAGCTGGTGATGAAATTGTGGAGATCAACGGAAAAAAGGTCGATGGTAAATCTAGTGAGGACATAAGTCAGATACTTAAAGGAGCACCGGGAACAGAAGTGGAAATTACCTTGAAAAGAGGTGAAGAGGTATTTAAAAAGAATATAGTAAGGGAAGATGTACAGGTGAAGAGCGTGCCTTATTATGGAATGCTGAATGACAATATAGGCTATATCGTATTAACCAGCTTTACCGAAAAAGCCTCGAAAGAGATAAAAGCTGCATTTAAAGAGTTGAAGAGAGACAATGCTCTGGAGGGCCTGGTGCTTGATTTGAGAGGAAATCCAGGAGGGCTCCTTTCTGAGGCCGTTAATGTGACCAATATATTCATCGGTAAAGGGAAAGAAGTAGTTAAGACTAAAGGGAAACTGGAAGAATGGGAAAAGACTTATGTAACGCTCAATAAACCAGAAGATACAGAGATACCCCTGGCTATTTTAATCAACCAGGGCAGTGCTTCAGCTTCTGAAATTGTGGCCGGCACCTTACAGGATTATGACCGGGCCGTGGTTATAGGACAGCGCAGCTTTGGGAAAGGCTTGGTACAACAAACCCGTAAATTGCCTTACGGCTCACAGATGAAAGTTACAATTGCCAAGTACTATACCCCTAGTGGCAGATGTATACAGGCCATTAATTACGCTGAAAGGAATGAGGACGGCAGTGTGAGTAAAGTACCGGATTCTTTGCGCACCAGGTTTGAAACTTTTGGTGGCCGGTCGGTATACGATGGGGGCGGAGTAGACCCAGATATTGTTGTTGATGATGAGATGGTGAGCAAAACCGTAGTGTCTTTATACAGAAAGATGATGATCTTTAATTATGCTACGGAATATTACCGGAATCACCCTGAAGAGATAACAGTACCTCCCGCTGATTTTAAATTGAGCGATGTAGAATATGATGATTTTAGAAAATGGCTGGCTCAGGAAGGCTTTCATTTTACCACTAAGACCGGGGAAAACCTGGAGAAATTGATCACTTCGGCTGAAGCTGAAAAATATTATGAAGATATACAGGACGAAATAGCAGCGCTGAAAGCCAAGTATGAGAAGCAGAAGCAAGATGACCTGTTAGTGCATAAGAACGACATAAAATATTTGCTGGAAGAAGAAATAATGTCTCGTTATTTCTATGAAAGTGGCCGGATTGCCAATGCCTTGGATCACGATAAATATGTGGAAGATGCCTTATCCGTGCTCCTGAATGTTGACAAACGCAAGAAGATTCTTACTGCTTCTAAATAAGCTACCATAAAATATCACTTAATGAAGGCTGCTATGTGCAGCCTTTTTAGTACTCCCCATTCCCAGGAATAAGAGAATACAGCAAAATGTAGCAACTCCAGAGTGACGCATAAACACAGACTCTGTGCTCATAGCTATCAACAGAAACAGGCAAACAGAAAACAATATCTTATCATCGTTTTTAAGAGAAGATGTTATCAGAAATACTAAAAGCAATACCAAAAGTAAGATACCAGGTATACCTGTAGCCAAAAAGGTTTCCATATACTGGTTATGGGCATTCTGATGCCTATCCATACCCTTTGCATAGTTTATCAGAGTAAATTCATGCAATAGAATATCTTCTGTATCTCCAATGCCTACACCGGTCCAAATGTTTTTTTGGATGGCCTTAATGGCACTTTTCCAAATAAAGGTGCGGTTGTCTTTTACCTTTAAGGAGTTGTCTTCTGCTTCTTGCTGTGCCTGGAAAATATTGTTAAACCGACCAGTTATTTGACTGGGTCCGAATTGGATCAAAACAAAAAGGCTAAGTATCAGGCCTGAATGAAATAGAATGAGTGAAAGGTAGTTCTTTTGACGAATAAACAGAATGGAAAAGTAAATTAGAATGGTTATGATAAGAGCAATGAGATTAATCCGTCCCTGAAGCATCAGCATAGATAAAAAGCAAAGTACAATGAAAAGGAAGCTCAAGATTTTCTGATATAAATAGGGCTGCTTTTTAAAGTTGATAAGGGCTATAAAAAAGGAAATGCCGATCAATGAGGATAGATATCCCGGGTGCATAATTAACTGATGGCTGGTCACCCGAAAGGACTTGTCATTGTGATCAGAAAAGAATGGAAAAAAATAGATGCTGTATAAGTACAATAGCAGTACAGTTGTAGCAATCATAAAACAGAGATAGACCTGCTTTCTCAGTTCAAATAGTTTTTGAGGGGGATAGGACAGGTAGGCCAATGGCATAAAGAAAAAAACAGATAAGGTTTGTAACCTGGTAAATCCCAGCTGTATATTATCAGTATAAAATAAGCTGAGTGCATAAACAAAAAAAAGAAGAAAAGAGATTACAGCTATATTTTTGTTGGGATTGGTGTGGTAGTATTTAAACAGGTATTTGCTAAAGACGCTGTTAAAAACAAAGAGGATAATAAATAAAGTATTGATATGGCTAGGGAGGTAAAGGCTGGCAATTACCAATAAAAACAGCAATCGGTAGCGAAAATGATAATCTTTAAACTTGGTGAATAAAGACATGATAGGCTAAACTACCCGGTTTAATTCTTTGTTGATCTGGATTTTAAGCTGATTCAGCCGGTTCAAAGTTTCCATTTCATCTTGCCAGTTTTCTGTTCCGCTTTTCAGCTTCAATTCAATTTTTTTGATCAGCTGGCTGATTCTTTTCTCTTTAAACCTTAAAAGTGCTTCTTCAGTAAACTGAAAAACAAAACCCTCCTTTTCAGGCAGAAATATTTTTTGACTACTCCAGTTGTGGAGCTCATATTTTTCGGTTACCAGATCAACTACGGTATCGATTAATTTCTGATTTTCCTTTCTCAAAAAAAGCTCAGCTGTCATGGCTTCACCATTGTCGTTATAGTAATCCATAAACTCCTGCAGGATCAACTGGAAGGATTCATTTTCAAATTCCAGTTCGTCATTGGCTATTTCAACGAGAATATGGGCTGCCACCGTTTCTTCTTCGCCTTCGTCTAAATGACCGAAGCGGTACTTGTGATGGCCGTAATTTAGCAGTAGCCAACACAAGGCTTTTTCCTGGTGATAAACGGGTGAATACTCCTTTTCAAGGGAATAATCCTCTTTAACCACCGTCATTTCAGGTTTCTTATCCCTTTGATTACGGCTTTGCTTTTCCTTCTGGCGGCTTATGGTTTTCAGCAATTGGGCTAATTCACTGAAAAGGATCCGTTCGTCAATTTCCAGTATACGGGCGCTTTCCTTTATGTAGGCATCCCGTTGCAGTACATCCGGCATTATAGCGATACTCTGCACCATTTCGCGGGCTGCTTTGGATTTTTCGAGGGGATTGTCACCGGCTTCTTTTAATAGCAGCCGGGCCTTAAATCTCAGAAAATCTGTTTTTTCTTCCTGTATAAAGTCTTTTAATTCCTGTGGAGAAACTTTTTGAGCATAGGAGTCAGGGTCTTCCCCTTCGGGAAATAAAAGCACATTAACCGTAAGCCCTTCTTCCAGTATCATGTCAATACCGCGCAGGGAAGCTTTTATACCGGCAGCATCGCCATCATAAAGAATGGTTACGTTTAGGGTGTAACGCTTGATTAGGTTTATCTGATCGGTAGTTAAAGAAGTTCCGCTGGAAGCCACCGCGTTTTTAACCCCTGCCTGATGCAGGCTGATCACATCGGTATAACCCTCTACCAGCAGGCATTCGTCTTCCCTGCCCAGATGAGACTTAGCCTGAAATAAACCGTAAAGGGTTTTGCTTTTGTGATAAATTTCACTCTCGGGGCTGTTGAGGTATTTCGCGATCTTAGCCTCTTTTAACAGGGTTCTTCCACCAAAGCCCAGCACCCGTCCGGTATGACTAAGGATGGGGAACATAACCCTGCCCCTGAAGCGATCGGTTTTTCGCTGACCGTCTACTTTGGTTAGCCCGGTCTTCTCGAGAAATTCCAGCTGATAGTTTTCCCTGAGGGCAGCATTGGTAAAAGCTTCATATTCGTCATGGCTATAGCCCAATTGAAAGGCTTTAATAGTATCTTCCTGAAATCCCCTTTCTTTAAAATAGGAAAGGCCTATGTTCTTGCCTTTTTCACTTTTCCAAAGTTGTTGCTCAAAATAGCGGGAAGCAAATTCGTTGACCAGATACAGGCTTTCCTTTTCAGACCGCTCGGCCTTTTGTTCCTCACTCTGCCCGGTTTCTTCAACTTCAATATTATACTTCTTAGCCAGGTAGCGCAGTGCCTCCGGATAAGTGTAGTGCTCGTGCTCCATAAGGAAGCTGACCACGTTACCTCCTTTACCACTACTAAAATCTTTGAAGATCTGTTTGGCCGGGGAAACAAAAAAGGAAGGGGTTTTTTCATTGGAAAAAGGGCTGAGCCCTTTCAGGTTACTCCCGGCCTTTTTAAGGGTAACAAAATCACCTATAACCTCTTCAATACGGGCTGTTTCAAAGATGCGTTCAATGGTTTCGTTACTGATCATAGAAAAGCAAAACTAAGAAGTAATAACGGTTAAGTTAGGGAACTTTCCTATGACTTTATAGAAATTACTCCTGATTTTGGATGAGGTGAACATCCATTTGAGGGAAGGGTATATTGAGGCCTTCTTTATCAAATGCTTTTTTCACTTTTTCAGGCAGGCCATTGTAAATGGCCCAAAAATCTGAATTTTTGGCCCAGGCCCTAACGTGAAAATTAACCGAACTGTCGGCTAATTCCTCTAAAAAAATATCATGCGCTGGCTCTTTGAGTATTCTGCCATCAGAAGTGATGATATTGTTCAGTATTTCTTTGGCTTTATCAATATCATCGGAATAACCGATCCCAAATCCAGTCATGTTATCAATGGTATCCTGATAATTATCCATAGTTCCGCTTATTAGTTAAGGTTAAAAATTACTTGTTCCTGGAAATTACATAGCTGGCCAAATTTAACAAAGAGTCTTTTACAGCATTTTGTTCAAAAGGATCTATCAGGGCCAGGGCCTTATTGTAGTAATCCATCATTTTTTGTTCGGCATATTCTATTCCACCGGATTGGCGCACCATTTCCATTACCTGCTCTACTTTTTTGCGGTCGCGATTATGGCGTTTTACCACATTGATCATAAAACGCTTGTCTTTTTTGGAAGCATGATTGAGAGCATAAATAAGGGGCAAGGTCATTTTTTGCTCTTTGATATCAATACCGGTAGGCTTTCCTGCTTTGGTATTTGTTTGATAATCAAATAAATCGTCTTTTATCTGAAAGGCCATGCCTAATAGCTCACCAAACTGACGCATCTGGCTGACAGTATTTTGATCCTGTTTAACAGAAGCAGCTCCTACACCACAGCAGGAAGCAATAAGAGAAGCGGTTTTTTGGCGGATTATTTCGTAGTAAATGGATTCGTCAATATCCAGCCTGCGGGCTTTTTCGATCTGCAACAGTTCACCCTCACTCATTTCACGTACAGCGGTACTTACAATTTTCAGTAGTTCGTATTCCTCGGTATCAACCGCTAACAATAAAACTTTGGAGAGTAGATAATCGCCCACCAATACGGCAATTTTATTTTTCCAGAGGGCGTTCAGGGAGAAAAACCCCCTCCTTTTATCGGAATCGTCTACCACATCATCGTGCACCAGGGTAGCTGTGTGCATTAATTCTACCAGGGCGGCTGCGCG
>JANQHO010000023.1 GCA_028277105.1 Owenweeksia sp.
GTTCCTGGATGTTCTCATAGCGACTGATACCCTCCGGAGTTTTATCTTCCCCTAGCTCGCGTACCAGACCTGATGTTTGGGCAATATGACTGGCCACTTCAAAGGCATCGTGCTTCTCGGCCAGTATTTTATAGCTTTCAATTTTGGTGAGAAAGTCTTTGATCTTAGTAATGGCAGAGCGGTTAATTCCCACTTCCGGGTGAAAGTCTAATTTTTCAGCAGCATCCCATAGGCTTACACCTTCCCGGTTAGCCAGTACCGTAAGCTTTTCAATGGTTGTATCTCCAATACCTCGTTTAGGATAATTGACCACCCTTCGAAAAGCCTCTTCATCATTGCGGTTTACCGCCAGGCGGAAATAAGCCAGTAGGTCTTTAACCTCTTTGCGTTGATAGAAGGAAAGCCCTCCGTAAATGCGGTAGGGAATATTTTTTCTCCGCAAGGCATCTTCTATAGCACGCGACTGGGCATTGGTGCGGTAGAGCACGGCAAACCCCTTATGAGGGATCTTATTGTTCATGTGCTTCTCGAAGATCATACGGGCTACGTAATTGCCCTCGTCACTGTCGCTCACGGTTTTGTGGAGTATTATTCTTTCCCCGTGATCATTGTTGGTCCATACCTCTTTGTGAAGCTGATCGCGGTTTTTACTGATCAGGCTGTTGGCGGCTCCTACTATATTTTTAGTAGAACGGTAGTTCTGCTCCAGTTTAAAGACTTGTACATCGTCATAATCGCGCTGGTAATTCAAAATATTTTTAATATTGGCTCCCCTGAAAGCGTAAATGGATTGGGCGTCATCACCCACCACACAGATATTGCCGTAGCGGTTGGCCAGGGCTTTCACAATAAGGTATTGAGCATGATTGGTATCCTGGTACTCATCTACCATAATATAGCGGAATCGATCCTGGTATTTGCTGAGCACTTCCGGGAATTTGCGCAGCAGGAAGTAGGTATTGAGCAGCAGGTCGTCAAAATCCATAGCCCCGGCCCGGAAATTCTTTTCGTTATATGCCTGGAATATCTCACCCATTTGCGGCATACGTGCTTCGTTATCTTGCGCCATGAGATCAGGTGACCGAAAATATTCTTTGGGGGTGATCAAGGCATTTTTAAAGGCGGATATCCTGCGGGCTACGCTTTTAGGCTTGTAAATCTCCTTGTCGAGATTTTGTTCTTTGATCACATTATTGATAGCCTTAACGGCATCTTCGGCATCATATATAGTAAAGTTAGCGGGATAACCCAGGCGATGGCCTTCTATGCGAAGAATGCGGGCAAAGATGGAATGAAAAGTACCCATCCACAGATTGCGTGATTCGGAATGCCCTACAATGGTCCCGATCCGCTCCTTCATTTCACGGGCTGCTTTGTTCGTAAAAGTTAGCGCCAGTATATTAAAGGGGTCTACTCCCTTTTCACCCATTAAATAGGCAATGCGGTAAGTCAATACCCGCGTTTTGCCGGAACCGGCTCCTGCTATCACCATTACTGGCCCTTCGGTAGCCTGTACTGCTGCTTTTTGGGCAGGGTTGAGTTGTTTCAGATAGTCTTGCACACATTTATCCTTTGAACCGACAAATTACCTATAAAATAGGCTACCGATCAATTTTTGTTGTTGAGGTTTTATTCACAATGCAGGCCAGTGCTTTTTTATCGGGTGGGTGGTGTGCTGTCTTTTCAAAATTTAAATAGATCAGTGATAATATCCGTTCTCTAAATCAGAACCTTTTTTAGTTGAAAAAATAATATACAAAAAGTATAGCTTTTTTTAAATATTTTATTATCATTGTGGTTTCGAAATAGATTTTAACCTAATCTTAAAATAAAATGATCAAGAAAATATCGTTTATTGGCTTAATCGCTTTTTCTTCAGTTTCTTATGCTCAAATTTATATCCCAGGCAGTAGTGTTGCCGGCAGCAGCGGAAATAATAATATCGGTATAGGCATTCCCAGCCCCCAGGCCCGTTTGCATGTAGATAATGATGGTTCCAGCGGCCTGTTGCAGCTCGATGTGATAGAGCCCCACTTTCAGGCTTGGGATCCCGAAAGCCAATCTTACACTCCGCCACCCGTCTATGCTTTTAAAGTGTACGTTAGCGATAACAAAGGTGCCCGTACTTCTTTTTTAATTGATCGCACCGGTCAAACTTTTGTCGGTAATTTTAGTGGTATCACCGGCTCGCAAAACCTTAATGTAAAAAGCCATTTAGGCGTTTACGGCAATAGCACCAGCAACTTCTTAAAATTGGATTACAATACGGCTCCACTTATCACCTGGACTACTACTCAAAATCTGGGTATTTACGCCAACTCCGGCAATCCTATTTACGTTTCTCCTAATGGGCAATTGGGTATAGGCACCAATAATTTTGTAGGTTCTTATAAACTGTATGTAAAAGGCAAAGCCGTTTTTGAAGAAACGGTGGTAAAGCTGGAAAGCAATTGGCCTGATTACGTTTTTGCGCCCGGTTACCAATTAATGGATCTGGATGAGCTCCAAAGCTTTATTGCTTTGAACGGACGTTTACCGGGCACCCCTTCGGCAAAAGAGGTAAAAGAAAATGGCTTAGCGGTAGGCCAAACCGAAGTCCTGCTGATGGAAAAGGTAGAAGAACTGACCCTTTACCTTTTGGAGCTAAAAAGTGAGTTGGAAGCCACTCAGGCCGAATTGGCAGAATTAAAGCAGAAAGTGCAGTAATACTTATTTGAAAAAGTTAACTTATATAGGAGCGTTTTTTATTGGGTTTATGGCATGTCAGGACGAAGATCCCGAGCCTTGCATGGAGCCCAGCAATCCCGATTGTGCCAATTACGATCCTTGTTATGGGAAAGAACTGCCTTCCGCGGCTTTTTTGATGGAAGAGCAACTAAGAGATGAAAATTCTCAAATTGTCTACATAATTGAAGATAGCATTTTCAGAGGGACGAGGATTCGCTTTCGCTCTCCATTAGAATCACCAGAATTTCAGCATACCTGGTATATAGGGGCTGAAACTTTGAGTGGTTATCAGGTAGAACGCTTGTTCCGGGATGTGCCCCGCCCTGCCACGATTACCGTTCACCACGTGATAGAATATCCCGTGGACAGCACTTGCTTTCCCCAGGACGATGGCAAGGATTCGGTATCCCAAAGCTTTTACCTGATCGAATACTGGAATGAACTGGCCTCTTTTGGCACCTTTAGGGTTGCCAATGAAAACAGTACCGATTCTTTTGATTTTAAAGTCTCGATGCTTTTACCTGATGGCTCTGATGCAAACTACGAAGCTCCTTCAAGTATGGAAAATCTAATTTTTCAAAATTTTAATAAAAACAATGACTCAGTTAGTTATTACTGTTATATAATGTCTAACTCTAGAGGTTATTTATGCGGAGCAGGAAACGGGTTTGTACCTAAAGGAGTGTTTAATGTAGATATAAATACTAAAACAATTGATTTAGAATTCCAATACCGTGACACCAATTACAGGCAGTTAGGCCGTAAAATCAATTAAAATGAAAAACCAAGAAGTATATTGATGAAGCCTTCACACAATAGTCATTTTTACCAGCGGGAGAAATGACCTTAAAAGAGACTTTCA
>JANQHO010000065.1 GCA_028277105.1 Owenweeksia sp.
GGGAGTGGTGGGAGAAAGTAAAAAATCGTATTGGGAGAAAAAGTCGTCTGTGGTTTCTTTCACCAGCCTGCGGGCTTTTTGCGCCTTTCCGTAATAGGCATCGTAAAAACCGCTGCTCAAAACAAAAGTGCCCAGCAAGATCCTTCTCTTTACTTCGGGGCCGAAACCCTCGGTGCGCGACAATTTGTAAGTGCTCTCCAGGTCGTGGGCATTGGGGCTGCGGTAGCCGGAGTGGATGCCGTCATAGCGGGCTAGGTTAGAAGAGGCTTCGGCCGTGGTAAGGATATAATAAATGGGCACCAGGGTATCCAAAAGGGGAAAATCTACCGGCTCCAGAGTGTGGCCTTCACTTCTAAGCGTTTCAATGTGTTGGTAAGTGGCTTCCTTTATTTCGGGATCAAGCGCCTTGTTTTCCAGACAGTCGTTGAGGTAAGCGATCTTATAGCGGGCCTTTTCATCCCTTGGCTGTGGAATGGCCGGCCATTCCTTCCGGCTCAGGCCTGAATCGTATTCGTCTTGGCCGCGGATAATGCTGTAGATCAGTTCAGCGTCTTCCACACTTTTGGTGAGCGGCCCAATCTGATCAAAAGAAGAAGCGAAGGCAATAAGGCCGTGGCGGGAAACCGTTCCATAAGTGGGTTTATAGCCCACTATACCACAAAAAGAAGCGGGCTGACGGATAGAACCCCCCGTATCGCTGCCCAGGGCAGCGTGGCAAAGGTTGGCCGCTACCGCAGCGGCACTGCCCCCGGATGATCCACCCGGTACTTTACTCTCATCGAGCGGGTTTTTTACTGCCCCGTAGGCAGAATATTCATTGGAAGAACCCATGGCAAACTCATCGCAGTTCAGGCGGCCTATGATGATGGCGTCTTCTTCCAGCAGCCTCTCCACTACCGTAGCGCTGAAAAGGGATTCAAAACCTTGCAGTATCCTGGAAGAAGCGGAGATCTTGTGGTCTTTGTAACAAATATTGTCTTTTATACCGATGACCAGGCCTGCCAGCTTACCGGCCGTGCCGCGCTTAATTTTGGCGTCTACAACGGTAGCCCGGCTGCGGGCATCGTGGGTAAAAACTTCCAGGAAAGCATTGAGGTGGCGGTATTGTTCTATCCGCTCCAGGTAGTATTCTACCAGGCGGGCACAACTGAGTTCTTCGCTTTTAAGCTTTTCCTGAAGCTCAGCTAAAGTGTTGAAATTCATGCGGGAATAGTGTTTGGAGGGAACTATTTTTCCGGCTTGGAGTCGGTCTTGTCGTCCTCTTTAACCGCATCCTTAAATTCTTTGACCCCACTTCCCAATCCGCGCATTAGTTCGGGTATTTTACGACCGCCAAAAAGCAACAGGACAGCTGCCACGATCAAAACGATCTGCCAGGGACCCAAAGCTCCCAAAAGGACTGATGCTAAACTCATGTTTAAACAATTTTAAATCAGTTAGCAAAGGTATGAATTAATGCTTGACGGACTAAGGGGAAAAGGATATATGTGATACGGCCAGGGCTTAGAGGTTGGGAGTATGAAGTTCGGGGCAAGTGGCTGTATTTTAGGTACAGTACTTTAGTTTTTGGTTAGCCGTTACATTCGTTTACTGTAAGTTATCCTTTTCAGGCCTTAAGACCTGTCCTGAATAGGAGGGTACTTGCACTATATATTTCCCCTTGCTGGCATGGCTATGAGCCGATTCATTTCCCTAATCGGCTCATTTTTTGCTTAAATTTGAGCCAATTAAATGTTGTGATCGGCTCATGGTTTACAATTGGCAACAAAAAAAATGGCCTGATTTCTCTTATGACCTTACGGGTTCTGAAGGGAATTTGCTGGCTTTTTTGGAACGGGAAGGCCGCGTCAGCGGAATGCTTGAGGCCATGCCCGAGGAAATGCAAATGGAGGCGGTACTGTCTACCATGGTGGCGGAAGCGGTCAAGACTTCGGAGATTGAAGGGGAATATATCAGCCGGGAGGATGTGATGTCTTCCATCCGCAATAATATGGGGCTGAACCGTGAACCGGGAAAGATAAGGGACCAACGGGCAGCGGGTATAGCTGAACTGATGCTGGATGTCCGTCAAAGCTACAGTGAACCGTTGACGGAGGCCAGGCTTTTTGACTGGCACCGCATGTTAATGAAGGGTGATAGCAGGGTGTTGGCCGGTGCATGGCGAACGCATGAAGATCCCATGCAGGTGGTTTCAGGGGCTGTTGGTAAGGAAAAGGTGCATTTTGAGGCTCCGCCCTCCCGTCAGGTGCCCATGGAAATGAAGCGCTTTGTAAAATGGTTCAATCAAACGGCTCCGGGAGGAAAGAAGGAAATCTGGATGGCTCCCCTCCGTTCGGCTATTGTGCACCTTTACTTTGAAAGTATTCACCCCTTTGAAGATGGCAATGGCAGGATCGGGCGTATTTTGTCCGAGAAGGCGCTTTCCCAGGGAGTTGCCCGTCCCGTTTTGCTCAGTCTTTCGCAAACCATTGAAAAAAATAAAAAGGATTATTACCGGGCCCTGGAGAAAGCGCAAAAGTCGGATGATGTTACGGGCTGGGTCAACTATTTTGTATCTACGGTGCTAAGGGCCCAACAAGAGGCGGAGGGATTGGTGAACTTTGTGCTGAAAAAGGCCCGTTTCTTTGACCGTTTTAAAGGTCAGCTGAACGAACGGCAGGCCAAGGTTATCCAAAGAATGCTTGAAAGTGATCCCGGGGGTTTTGAGGGGGGGATGAATGCCCGTAAGTATATCGGACTGACCAAAATCTCCAAAGCCACGGCAACCCGTGACTTGCAGGATTTAGTGAATAAGGGGATACTAAAACCCATTGGTGGCGGAAGGGCATCGCGTTACCTGCTAGAGTTATCTTAACATTAACCATTTTATTTTCAATAGGATATAATCTGTCCTAATTTTTGGGGTACTTACAAATCTGTCTGTGCTTGCCCTTGAAATCCTCACCTTAATTTTTTAGTGGGATTAGCCCGTGCCGGATAGACTGATGAAACAATAACTCGCTTCCCTTTCACCTGATAGATCACCACGTAGGGAAAATCCCTGAGAAAAGCCTCCCGGTAATCTTTGTACCTGACCTGAAAGTGCAAGGGGTTTTTTCCGATATACTCAATCACTTCTTCTGCCTGGCTGACAAACCTCGCTCCGAGTCCTTCGCTTTTTTCATCGTACCACTGGTATCCCTGGATGACTCCCAGGCGGGCTTTCTCTCTAAGCTCAAGCCGGTAGACCATACTTGTCGATCAGTTCCTGCTTGACCTCACTCCAGGTGTAGGTTTGGCCTTCCCCTGATTCGTAGAGGGCTTCCTGCTCATCCAGCTCAGCTTTCTGGGCATCGGTGAGAACTGAAGGGCTGGACGGCTCCCGGTTAATGAAAGCTTCCAACTGCCTGAGGTAGTCCTCATCTGCCCCTTTGACCAACTGGATGATCTTTTTTCTCAACTCAACTACGTTCATACTCTTTTTAGGTTTAACGCTCTTCTTACAAAGGTAAGTATTTCACAACCCTCCTGTAAGTATTCCCTAACTTGCTATCCTGATTTTGGGGTACTTACATCTTAAATAAACGCAAAAAGCAGAAAAACTTTCGTTTTCTGCCTCACTTTTTAACCTGAATTTCCCAGGGTCTTATTGGGCTTATTTCTTCAATTTATCCGACATTCACTCGCCTCAACCAACTTATAGCTGATAACATTACATTATTTTCTAGGCTTCCTGCTGGTATGAAGGATGGCATGGACATAAACTATGTCACCTTCAATTGTGTAATGGACTCCATATTTGAATTTTCGGGTAAACCTGATTCGAACTTCCCGATAGCGTTCTTGATAATATTCTGGGTTCTTTGTAATATCATCTAACACCTCAGAGACCTTTCTATATAATTCCAATTCTAACCCTGTTCGTTGTTCTTCATACCACTCCAAAGCTTCCATCAGGTCACGTTCTGCTTCGGGCTTGACAATAAGCTTATACTCCATACTTGGATGATAGCTCTGCTTTTATCTCCCGCCAACTTCTTCCTGCTTTTGGATTAGCTTTATGCTGAGCCAAGCGGTCATCTAATATCTTTTTGTGTTCATCCGAAACAGATAGGTCATCGGTTTGTAAATGCATAAAAGCCTCCAACTGTTTGAGGTACTTTTCGTCAGCTCCCTGGACGATCTGTATAATTTTATTTCTCAACTCAGCTACGTTCATACTTTTTTAGGTTTGACGCTCTTCTTACAAAGGTAAGTATTTCACAACCTTCCCGTAAGTATTCCCTAATTTGTTGTCCTGATTTTTGGGGTATCGCTAAAGCGGGTTTCGCTGGCATTGCCGTACTTCAAAAAGCTGAGATCCTTTTAGTTTCTTTGTAAAGAACTATCACTAACAGGATCTTTATGAAGTTGCTTCGTGTTCTTGCTGTTTTTCTTTTGATGATCGGACTGCTCGTACTAGGGCTTTTCATCAGTGGAAACCAATATTTGCTCAAGGGGGTTTGGGCCACCTATCTGCATGGGGAGAGGTCGGCTACCATTACGGATAAAAAGTATTTTACCACCCGCATAGTAGAGAGCGGTGAACACCAGGCCTGGCCCAGAAGCAAAAACTACAACCGGAAACAGCTGAGTTCTGCTTTAAGGGATATGTTGGAACAAACAGAGAGCATTGCTTTTGTAGTGATCCGCAACGACAGCCTGGCTCATGAAGAATACTGGCAGGGCTTTAGCGACAGTTCGCGCACCAACAGTTTTTCCATGGCTAAATCGGTAACTACCTTGCTTACTCAAATAGCCATACAAGAAGGCTATTTTAAGGGCTGGGACGACAAAGTGGCCAACTACCTCCCCGGCCTGGAAGGGGCTTACCGCGGGGAGCTGACCCTGGCCCACCTTAGCACCATGACTGCCGGCTTGCGCTGGAATGAGGATTACCACAGCCCTTTTGATATAACGGCTAAGGCTTATTACGGCCCCAACATCGGGAAATTGATGCTGAGCCAGGTTCCGGTGGTGAATAAACCGGGTGAAAAATTCGAATATCAAAGCGGGGCCACCCAACTTTTAGGCTTGGCGCTGGCTAAGACCACCGGAAAAACCCTTAGCCAATATGCTTCTGAGAAACTTTGGGTTCCCCTGGGTGCCCGCTATCCGGCCGAGTGGCACCTCGATTCCAGGGACGGAACGGAGCTTAATTATTGCTGCATGAACTCTAATGCTCTTGACTTTGCCCGTTTTGGCAAACTTTTGATCCATCACGGTAAGTGGGAGGGCGAGCCTTTGATCGATTCGGCCTTTATCGCCAGGGCTACTAAGGCACAGCTAAAAGACTTTTACGGCTATTCTTTTTGGATAGATACGGATGACCACCTCACCCCGGTGTATTACATGCGGGGTATTCTGGGCCAGTATGTGATTGTGATACCGGAAAAAGATCTGGTCATTTGCAGGCTGGGTAAGCAATGGCTGGGCTATGAGAACGATAAGCACCACCAGGATTTCCACATTATAGTAAGCGAGGTATTGAAATATTTCTAAGCCGCTGAAATATCGAGTTTCCCGGCTTCGCTGGTCAGGTTAAAATCAGTACCCCCTACTTCAAAATTGACTTCCAGAGGAAAGGGCCGGGCCGGTTCATCGGTGGGGAACCAGTGTTTTTCTTCCTGATCTACTATGATGAATAAACCTTCGTCTGTACCCATAGCACAGAAAGTATTGCTGTTGCAATCAAACTTTTCAACCCCGATTTTTTCCAGGGTGTCGCTAACCGCAGAAACTTCTGCTACCGGCAAGCCTATTTCACTTATCCCCAACACTTTTTTTTCGTTAAAGGAGCCTTTTTCTTCAGATTTAATCCTTTCCCGGCCAATAAATTCCACGATGTTTCCGGCCGGGTCAAAAAAGTAAAAAGCTTTGGCTTTCCAACTGGCAAAATCCTGTAAAATCTCTCCTTCGTAGCTCAGTAATTCCACCTTTTTGGAAGCCCAGCCCAAAGCGCTGTCTACCAATTGATAGGGAATATTTAAGGCAAAATGGTAATACGATTTTTTAAGCCGGTTTTCTGAAAACGTCAGTAAGGAATCGCCAACCCCGAGCGTGATCTCCTCCTCGCCTTCCTCAGCCAATTCAAATTTCAGTTTTTTGGTGTAGAAATGCTTTTGCTCATCTAAACTGGAGCAATAGAGCTTAAGATGCTTTAATTTCATAAAAGGCCTTTTAATTGGTTAATAACGATTATATCCGCCTCCAGAATATCCAAACCCTCTAATTCTTTCATGTCAAAAAAAGCAATTTGTTGGTGTTCTGACAAGTTAAATTTTACTCTTTTTAGATCACAAATAATTGGAATTAAGCAAATTTCCTTATCGGGATACTGCCAAACCACTGCGTCCAGTACCTTTTGCGGCTGTACTTCTGCTCCCAGCTCTTCCCTTATTTCCCTTTGGATGGCTTGTTTTTCATCTTCACCACTCTTTATTTTCCCTCCGGGAAACTCCCATTTTCCCGCGTGTTCTATTGAAGAACCCCTCTGGGCGAGTAATATCCTTTCATCGTTATCCTTTATGAGCGCACAAACTACCCGGAGCATAATGCCGCAAGGATAATTAATTTTGTCCAATGCCTTCTGAAAAGATCCAAAATGCTTTAAAGATATTGCCCCATAAACCGGGTGTTTATCAATACTTTGACAAAAACGGAAAGATACTGTACATAGGTAAAGCTAAAGATCTTAAAAAGAGAGTCTCTTCCTATTTTACCAAGAGCTTCGACAATGCCCGTACCTATATGCTGGTCAAAAAGATCGACAGCCTGAAGACCATCATTACCGAAACCGAGTTTGACGCTCTTCTCCTGGAGAATAACCTCATCAAAGAATACCAGCCGCGCTATAACGTCAACCTGAAAGACGACAAATCCTATCCCTGGATATGCATTAAAAAAGAACGCTTTCCCCGCATTTTTCCCACCCGTAATCCCGTACAGGACGGTTCGGAATATTTTGGCCCCTATGCCTCGGTAAAGGTGATGAAAACGGTTTTGGGGTTGATCCGCCAGCTTTATCATATACGAACCTGTAAGCTAAACCTCAGCCCGGAAAACATTGCGGAAGGCAAATTCAGGATATGCCTGGAGTACCACATCGGCAATTGCCTGGGCCCTTGTGAAGGTAAGCAGTCAGAAGAAGATTACAACAAAGACGTGGAGTCAGCCCGCGAGCTCATCAAAGGCAATCTCAACAAAGTAAAGAAAATGCTGGAGCAGCAAATGCGCTCTTATGCAGAAAAGCTGGAGTTTGAACAAGCGCAGAAAGAAAAGGAAAAGATCACTATGGTGGAACGCTATCAGGCCAAGTCTACCGTAGTTAACCCCAATATTACCGATGTGGACGTTTTTTCGGTGATCACTGATGCGGAGTACGGCTACATCAATTTTTTAAAAATAATAGATGGGGCCATTATACAATCACATACTATCGAACTCAGGAAAAAACTGGATGAAAGCCCGGAAGAGCTGCTGGAGATCACCATTCCCGAGATCAGGAACCTTTTTAGATCTACCTCTAAAGAAATATATCTTTCACACGGTTTAAACCTGGATTTACCGGAAGTAAAGTTATTCCATCCTCAGCGGGGCGATAAAAAACAATTGGTGGAACTGAGCGTGAAAAACGCCCGTTACTACCGGATGGAAAAACTGAAAAACATTCAGATTGTAGACCCGGATCGCCATACCAAACGCATTATGCAACAGATGAAAGAGGATCTGCGCCTGAAGGGAGAGCCCCGCCACATCGAATGCTTTGACAACTCCAATATCCAGGGCACTAATCCGGTTGCGGCCTGTGTGGTTTTTAAAGACGGAAAACCCAGCAAAAAAGATTACCGCCATTTTAACATTAAAACCGTGGAAGGGCCGGATGATTTCGCCAGTATGGAAGAAGTGGTTTTCAGGCGCTACCGCAGGTTGCTGGACGAAGACGAATCTTTGCCTCAATTAATTGTAATTGATGGAGGCAAAGGCCAGCTCAACGCTGCCCTGAAAGCCCTGGAAAGCCTTGACCTTAGAGGGGAGATCGCCATACTGGGCATTGCCAAAAGGCTGGAGGAGCTCTATTTTCCCGGTGACAAATATCCCTTATACCTGGATAAGCGTTCCGAAACTTTGAAAATAATCCAGCGCCTGCGGGACGAAGCCCACCGCTTTGGTATAACCCATCACCGCAACCGCAGGAGCAAAAGCACCTTTAAGTCAGAATTAGAAAGCATCCCGGGAATTGGCAAAGCCACGGTAGAGGAGTTGCTGGCCCATTTTAAATCAGTAAAAAAGGTAAAAGAAGCTAACATGGAACAGTTAGCAGAAGTAATAGGCGATGCGCGAGCTAAGAAGATTATCGATTACTTTGCAAAGAGTAAATCCTAAGGTTTTGGCGCTCAGGCTACTTTTTTTCATCCTTTGTTTTTCTTTTTCCCTGGCCACCTGGGCCCAGGTTGAACCGGCCTCTAAAAAAGATATATCCATAGGCCTGGTTTTAAGTGGGGGCGGGGCCAAGTGTATGGCCCAGATCGGAGCGTTGAGGGTTATTGAGGAGGCAGGAGTTAACATCGACTACATAGGTGGTACCAGTATGGGGGCTATTGTAGGTGCTATGTACGCCCTGGGTTATTCGGTTGACGAAATAGAACAGTACATGCGCCAGGTAGACTGGGACGCCTTGCTTTCCAACGAAGTACCCCGCAACCGTCTAAGTTTTTTCGACCGGAAATCGGAATCGAAATACCTGCTTAATTTTCCCATCGAAGACAACAAAATACAATTGCCCCGGGGCCTGAATTACGCTCAGTACATCCTTAAGGAGTTGAGCTTCATCACCCAGCAATCCTACAAATACGAAAGCTTTGCAGACTTCCCCATCCCCTTTTTTTGCGTGGCTACCAACCTGGAAAACGGGGAGCTGGAGATTTTTGAGGATGGGCGCTTGATGGATGCCCTCAGGGCCAGTACTGCTTTTCCCTCGCTCTTTACCCCTTATGAGGTCAATGGTAAGTTATATGTAGATGGAGGAGTGGTGAATAATTATCCTGTAAAACCTCTCATGGAAAAAGGAGTGGATTTTACCATTGGGGTAGATGTACAGGATTTTCTTTACGGTAAGGAGGACCTCAACAGTATTGTAAGGGTACTGGAGCAAACCTCTTCCTTTATCAACGCCCAGGAATTTGAAAACCAGCAGAAGTACACTAATATTCTGATCAGGCCGGAAATACCGGAAGCGGGTATTACCTCCTTTGATATATTCGATACTATAGTGGCGCGGGGCGAAAAGGCGGCCCGTTTAAAGCTGGAAGAACTAAAGGAAATTGCCCAAAGCGATCCTTCCCGGCTGCTCGATCACAATGGCTTTTACGCCATGCCGTTGAAGAGTTTTTACGTCAAAGACATCAAAGTAAATGGCAATGAGAACATAACCGATGAATACGTTATCAGTAAACTGCGGATCAAAAAGGAGAGTATATGTAAAGCCACTCGTCTGGACAGGGGTATAGACCTGCTTTACGGCACCAAGTACTTTGAAAACGTGGATTACACCATTTCACCGGCCGATACGGGCTATGTGTTGCACATTAACCTCCGGGAAAAGAGTTCACTTTCGCAATTCCGCCTGGGTCTGCATTATAACGATGACTTTAAAACGGCCTTATTGTTAAATTATACCAGCCGTAACCTGCTGTTCAAAAACTCCCGTTTGAGTGTGGATTTTGCCGCTGGCGACAATCCCCGCCTGTTGGCTAACTACTTCGTAGACCGGGGTTACATCCCTACTTTAGGACTGCAGGTACGTGCCAACCGCTTCGAATTCAGGACTTATCAAAACCTCAAGCCGGTCAATCAAAGAGTTTATTTCGATCTCTCTATCGATCTTTTCCTGCAGTCTACCCTTTATGACGCCTATGCCATAGGAGGAGGTGTTCAACTGGACCAGATAGACATCCGTCAGGATATTGATGTAGCCAATATTGAGGAGCTGCGCAAAAGCTATATTAATTATTATGCCTTTCTCGACTTTGACTCTTTCGACAATGCGGATTATCCCCGCAGAGGCTTTAAGCTATACGGCCAATGGCGTATTATGGCTGAGCAGGAACGATTGGAGACCTTCCTCGAGCCATCCTCCGTTTTTAACTTTAAATACGATCAGGCCGCGAGTTTTGCCCCCTGGCTTTTTCTCAATCTCCAACTGATGGGTGCCACTACTATTGGCCCAGACCTTGACGACCCTTATAAGATATATCTGGGGAGTTTGGGTAAAAGCTATATCAACTACATCTCGCCCTTTATCGGTTACCGCTTCATGGAGCTGATCGGGCGGAATGCGGTCACCGTCCGGGCCGATCTGTATTTTGAATTTCTGAATGATCACTATTTGATTGCCCGGGGAAATGTCGGCAAGATGGAACCTACTCTCAACGGGCTTTTCAACTCTACCATACTGCTGGATGGCTTTGCCCTGGCCTATAGCTATGACAGCCCCGTAGGACCCCTGGAACTCAATGTAATGGGCAGCACCAACCACGCCAATATTTATACATATATAAGCCTGGGCTTTTGGTTTTAATTTTGATAGTATTACCGTAAGTCTTTCATCCCTTAAATTTGTTATCAGTTGATAATTATTTACCATGGAAAACTCCAACAGCAGTTTTTGGCTGATCAATGATGTTAATCTCTTTCACGTGATGTGTCCCCATAAACTGAAAGATTTCGGTAACGAAGGTCATTTCAGGCATTATAAAAGGGGAGAAACTATATATTTTACCGATGACCCCGCCACCTATATGTATTTGGTGGCCAAAGGCCGGGTACGGATCATTAATTACAACGAAGAAGGGGATGAGGTTGTCCGGGCTATCCTCAGCAGGGGGGAAATGTTTGGTGAGTTGGCCTTGCTGGGTGAGAACAAACGGACGGAAATAGCCGAGGCCATGGAAAATGAAACTACCGTTTGCCCGGTAGCCATCGACCAGGTGTACGATCTGATGAAAGACAATCACGAATTTACCTTCCAGATCTATAAGTGGATAGGCTGGCGCCTCAAAAAATTGGAACGCAGGGTAGACAACCTGGTTTTTAAAGATGTGCGGGCCCGTTTGATGGATTTCATCAGAGATTTGGCCCTGGAACACGGGGAAAAAAGAAATGGTACCGTTGAAATAGAGAATTTTTATACCCATAAAAATATCGCCAACCTTATTGGTACTTCCCGCCAAACCGTAACCACTACCTTAAACGAATTACGCGATGAAGGCCTTATCGATTTTAACCGCAAAACCATCACCATTAAAGATCTCAGTGCCTTTTAGCAATTTATTTCCTTCTTTTCTTGGGAGATAAAATTCCCCGCAGTACTTTTGACTGACCGTTTAGTCAATGTAAATGTCACCCCGCTCCAAAGAAGCCAACGAGAAGATACAGGAACAGAGCCGCCAACAAATACTAATGGCCGCTTTAAAGTGTTTTGGGGAGTTGGGTTATGCTAATACTTCCATTAGCCGAATTGCTCAGGAAGCCAGTATTTCCAAGGGTTTGATTTACCATTACTTCAATAGTAAAGAAGACCTTTTAAAGGGAATCTTTCAATTCCTATTGGAGCGAGGAGATGAAATAATAGGCAATTGGTCTTCTAGTGACCCAAAAGAGCAACTGAAGCAAACTATTGATCAGTCTTTTGGTTTTATAAAAAGCAACAAAGGCCTTATGCGCTTTATGCTTTCACTAGCTATACAACCCGAAATTGCCCAAAATATCCAAAGCTTTTTTGAAAAAGAGAAAAAGCAGCGTATAGCTCTTTTCGCTAATATTTTCAAGGAGTTGGGTTATGAAGATCCGGAAGAGGAAGCCTACTATGCAGGGGCTATTATGGACGGCATCGCTTTGAGCTACGTAAGCCTCGATCATAATTATCCTATCGATAAAATGTACCAAAAAATTATAAAGAAATATAATCTATGAACAAGCTTTTTTTAGCGACTATCCTTTTATGGGCTGGGTTTTCCCAGGCTCAGGATGCCACAGAGATCATCCGCAGATCAGAAGAAAAATTGCGGGGTGAATCCAGTACCGGAGTTATGGAAATGACCATTGAAAGACCAACCTGGTCGCGTACCATGAAAATGAAAACCTGGAGTAAAGGCACGGAATACAGCATGATACTGGTAACCGAACCGGCACGGGATAAAGGCACGGTTTTTTTGAAAAGGGAAACCGAAATATGGAATTGGGTTCCCAGCGTAGAGCGTACGGTAAAACTCCCTCCTTCCATGATGTCGCAAAGCTGGATGGGTTCCGACTTTACCAATGACGACCTGGTGCAGGAATCATCCATTCTCAAAGATTATACGCATGAGTTACTGGGAGAAGAAACTATCAGGGGATTTAAATGTCATAAGATCAAACTTACGCCCAAACCTGATGCCCCGGTGGTTTGGGGTAAGGTAATCAGTTATATCAGCAAAGAGGAATACCTGCAGATCCAGACGGAGTTTTACGATGAGGACGATGAACTCATCAATACCATGGAAGGCATGGACATCAAAGAGCTGGGAGGTCGCAGATTGCCTTCTAAACTGGTAATGACCCCGGCTGATGAACCGGGCAACCGTACCATTATGCGCTATCTGGATCTGGAGTTTGATACCCAACAGCCGGAGGGTTTCTATACCACTCAAAACATGAAAAGACTTCGTTGATGATACTCAAACTGGCCTGGCGTAACATCTGGCGTAACAAAAGGCGCAGCCTCATTACTGCTGCTTCTGTACTTTTTGCCCTCTTTTTTGCCCTTATCATGCGCTCTATGCAATTGGGCGCTTACGAAAACATGATCCGCAACGTAGTGGGTGTTTCCACCGGCTACATCCAGGTACACGCCAAAGATTTTTGGGACGAGAAAACCCTGGAATACAGCATGGAACGCAACCCTTCCCTGGAACAGAAGATCCTCAGTACCGAAGGAGTAGCCGATGTGGTTCCCCGCCTGGAAAGCTTTAGCCTGGCTTCTACCGGTAATGCCACCAAAGCAGCCGCTATTCTGGGCATCGATCCCCAAAAAGAAACAGAATACTTCGATTTCGACAATGGCTTGCAGGAAGGGGAGATCTTTGCTGAAAATGGTAAAGGTATTCTCCTCAGCGAAGGCTTGGCTGAATATTTCAAACTCAAAACCAACGATACCCTGGTGCTTATTGGGCAAGGCTACCACGGAGTAAGCGCCAACGGAAAATATCACGTCAATGGTGTTGTAAAACTCCGTTCTCCGGAATTGAATAAAAGACTGGCCTTTCTTACCCTGAAAGAAGCCCAGTTCCTTTACGGAGCTGACAACCGTATCACTTCTTTTGTAGTGATACCCGAAAGGGAAAATGACTTCCCGGAGCTGACCGAATCACTGCGAACCGGATTGGATACTGCCGCCTATGAGGTGATGAACTGGCGCGAAATGATGCCCGAACTGGTGCAGGCTATTCAGGCCGACAGTGCCGGAGGCCTGGTAATGCTGTTTATTCTCTACCTGGTGATCAGCTTTGGTATTTTTGGCACCATCCTGATGATGACTTCCGAACGGCAATACGAATACGGTATTCTGACTGCCATTGGTATGAAACGGGGCAAACTGGCCTTAACCGTAGTAATGGAAACTTTCTTCTTATCCCTTTTGGGAGTAATAGGCGGAGGCCTACTGGCCTTGCCCTTGGTGTTGTATTACCACTACAACCCCATCAACCTGGGAGGAGGCGAGATGGGGGATGCCTATGAAGAATACGGTTTTGAACCCATTATTCCCGCTTCTATAGACCCCTCTATCATTTTTACCCATAGTACTATCGTACTGTTTATCTCCGTATTACTTTCTTTTTATGCCGTGTGGAAGATATACTATTTGCAACCTGTTAAAGCTATGCGCTCATGAGCACCCTGATAAAAATAGCCTGGCGAAACATCTGGCGGAACAGGCTGCGCAGCCTGGTAGTGATCTTTTCCATTATTCTGGGCATCTGGTCCGGGGTGTTTATCAATGGCTTTTCTTATGGGCTCAACCGTCAGCGCACCTTTGAGACCATTAAGAGCAACCTGTCGCACATACAAATACACGACACCGCCTGGAGCCAGGATCCCAACATCGAAAATCAGGTTCTAAGCCCGGAAAAGATCACTAGCTTTCTGCAGAACCACCCCCAGGTGAACGCTGTTGCCAACCGTATCCTGTTGAACGGTATTATTTCCAGTGCCAACGGCAGTGGAGGTGTACAGATCACCGGTATTGAACCGGAAAAAGAACACGGCCTTACCGGCCTTGCCGATGACCTTACGCAAGGTGAATTTTTCGGGGAGAAAAAGAACAGGATCGTCATAGGCGAGGCTATGGCCGAAAAACTGAAAGCCCGGATCGGTTCTAAGGTGGTGATCACTTTTACCGACAGCAAAGGAGTGATCATTTCAGGGGCTTTTAAGGTAGTCGGTATCTACAAGGGAGTGTCTTCCCAGCTGGAGCAGCTCAAGGTTTACGTGCGCCAGCGCGACCTCAGGAAATTGTTGAACGAAGAGATCACCGTGCATGAAATAGCCCTGATGACTACGGGCATGGAAATGGTAGAATCAGTACAACAAGAGCTACAGCAAAAATTTCCCCATTACGATATACAATCCTGGGATGAGATCTCCCCTGAGTTGGGCTATGCCGATGAGTTGATGGAAACCATGCTTTATATCATCATCGGTATTATTATGCTTGCCCTTTCCTTTGGCATTGTCAATACCATGTTGATGGCCGTGCTGGAGCGCAAAAAAGAGCTGGGAATGCTGATGGCCGTAGGGATGAGTAAAAAGCGGGTCTTTAGCATGATCCTCTGGGAAACCCTGATGCTGAGTCTCTGTGGTGGTCCGCTGGGTATTTTATTAGGCTACTTCACTATTTTATATACTGGTTCCTCGGGGATCAACCTCACCATGTTTGCCGATGGTCTGCAAAGTTTTGGTATGAGCCCCATAGTATACCCTTACATCGAAATCTCATTTTATTTTGGCACGGGACTTTTAGTGGTAGTCATGGCATTATTGTCTTCCCTATACCCCGCCCGCAGAGCCTTAAAATTAAACCCTGTTGAAGCAATTCGCACTATATAAAACTTACACTTATGCCAGTAATTGAAACTCATAACCTAGAACGCGTTTACCAGGATGGTAGCCAGGTCATCAAAGCGGTAGACGGTATCGACCTTCAGATCGATGAAGGCGAATTTACCGCTATCGTAGGGCCTTCCGGCTCGGGAAAAACCACTTTGCTCAACCTCATTGGAGGGTTAGACAAACCTACGGGTGGACAAGTAAGCATAGCCGGGGAAAACATCAGTGATCTCTCGGATAACCAAATGATCAACTTCCGGCTAGAGCACATCGGTTTTGTATTTCAGGCTTATAATCTTATCCCGGTGCTTACGGCTGTTGAAAATGTGGAATTTATTATGTTACTGCAGAAAAAAAGCAAGGTAGAGCGCAGAAGAAGGGCTACTCAATTGCTGGAAGCGGTGGGTTTGGGCGACCGCCTGGACAAAAAGCCGGGTGAGCTTTCGGGTGGACAGCAGCAGCGGGTAGCAGTAGCACGGGCCCTGGCTTCTAAGCCTGACTTTGTACTGGCTGATGAACCCACGGCTAATCTAGACAGTGCTTCTACCGCCAACCTGCTGGATATCATGGCCCGCCTTAACCGGGAGGAGAATATGACCTTTGTATTTGCCACCCACGACCAACGGGTGATAGACCGTGCCAAACGGATCATTACGGTGGAAGACGGTAAGATCAAATCTGACGTGAAAGTCGATCATTAAATTCTTTACCGATGCGCCTTCGCATTTTCAGCTTCTTACTTTGCTTAACCTTTCTTTTAAAAGGTCAGGAAGAGCCTAAGAAAACCGACCTCAAAGGTTACGTAAAGCTGCTGGGCAGCTTCAATTCTTTCAATAAGGATTATTTCCCCCCCAACCCCTTTATTGCAGATGATATTATACCAGCCAGTTCCCAGGACTATCAGATCCACAATCGCTTTGATTTTAAATATTACCCCAACTCTAAACTTACTTTTGGGGTAGGAATGCGCAACCGCCTTTTTTGGGGCTATCAGGTAGAAAATCCACCCCTGCCCGGTCAGCCCAGCTTTTACCAGTTGTTAGATGAAGACAACGGCCTGGTAGACCTTTCCTTTCTCTATTTTGAAAGTGATGTGGTATTGCTTCACACCGTTTTCGACCGCTTGTGGGGGCAGTGGGAAAATTCTCAGTGGATGGTACGCCTGGGGCGGCAACGCATTAATTGGGGAGTGAATACGGTATGGAATCCCAACGATATTTTTAACCAGTACAATTACTTTGATTTTGATTACGAAGAGCGCCCCGGTTCCGATGCTTTGCGGGTACAGTACTTCCCCAATTTCAAATCCACCCTGGAATTCGGTTTTGCTCCGGCACAAGATCTGAAAGAATCGGTAGGAGCGGTGTTGTACAAGACCAATTACAAAAAATACGACCTTCAGTTTTTAGCGGGCTATTACCAGCAAGATCTGACAGCCGGCCTGGGCTGGGCCGGTAATATAGGCCAGCTGGGTTTTAAAGGGGAAGCTAATTACTACCTGCCCCTGGAAGAAAGCCGCGACACCAATTTCATTGCTAGCATTTCCCTGGATTACCAGTTTGGTTTTGGCCTGTACACTCAGGCCTCTTACCTTTATAATGGCCTGGGAGCTGAAGACCCCGATCTGCTCAGCTTCCTGTCTCTCAATACTACCCAGGTACAGGATGCCAAGAATATTTTTCCCTTCCGCCATACTTTATTTACTCAGGTAGGTTATAATATTACCCCTCTCTTCCGGGCCGATGCCGCGGTAATGTTTACCCCCGATCTGAAGAATATCATCGTATTTCCAACCCTCACCTACTCCCTGCTCAGCAACCTCGATGCTTTACTGGTAGCCCAGTATTTCATCAGCCAGAATCCCTTTGAGAATGATAATGTAGAATGGTTGAGCGGGGTGATATTCGGGCGGTTGAAGTATTCGTTTTGAGTAGTCCATGGTCTAAAGACCGAAGTTTAAAAAGTTATCCCGAGTTAAACTGTCACCCAGAGCGTTCCGAAAGCTTTGCTTTTGGGAATGTATCGAAGGATGCCAACCTCTTCTTATCATCATTCCGGGCGAAGACCCGGAATCTTAAAGTTGGGATCGCGGATCAAGTCCGCGATGATCACCAGCGGGTCTCGACTAGAGCCTGTCTTCCAGAGCTATATGTTGTATAGTTGATTGTCAGGTTGTCTGATTAGATGAGTAAACTCAGCAATTTTTTAAGTTAATTTAGACTATTTCTAAACAATATGAATTATTTTCGCTGGCTCAAACTTTTAAAACTATTTAAGATGAATTCAAAGAATTGGCTGTTTCTTATCATGATGGCCCTTGTAATTGTAAGCTGTAGTGATGACGATGATGATGATGATTCATCACCACAACTGAATATTCCCAGTGAATATGTGTCCCCTGCTTTTGAGGCTAACGTAACCGCTGAGAGTATTGTAATTGACGAATTATCAACGATGACAAGTGCCGCGAATGATGCAGAGTCTAATGCTCAATCATCTACTGTAGCACCCATAACTTATCCCGGAACATTGTCTGGTGTAACTTTACCAAGCTACCGTGCTTTAGTTGAAGACTGGTTGGTAGAACTAGTAAAATCAGCCAACGATGATGATGGATTTCAAAATCCTGGTTCAGGTACTCCTGCCATGGGAGAAGAAGGCGGATTATTAGGTACCAGGCTTTTGGATGAAAATGGATTAGAGCTGGAACAAATGGTACAAAAAGGGTCATTTGGAGCGGCTTTGTACAATCACGCCTTAGACGTTATTAACGGAGATTTAGGTAATAGTGCTGCTATCGATAAGTTGGTCAAAATTCATGGTACAGGTCCTGCCTTTGACCCTACAGCAACAACTGCTGCTGCTACTTATTCGCGCAGAAGGTCAAATCAAACTACTCAAACGGGTCCGTTTTATGACATTAGAACGGCTTTAATAACTGCTAAGGCAGCCATTGAAGGTGGTAGTGATTTTGATTCTCAAAGGGATCAAGCCTTAGCTAACTATCTATTAGCTTGGGAAGAGTCCAACTTTGCTACAGTAATTTACTATTGTAATGCTACAAAAGTACAATTACAGGCAGCCGGGTCAGACGATGAAGCACTCGGAAATGCAATGCACGCCTATGCTGAAGGAGTGGGATTTGCTCATGGTTTCAAAGGCTTGGCTACAAAGAAGATATCAGATGCACAAATTGATGCTATCCTAGCCTTATTAAAAGCACCTGAAGGACAGGTACCGCAGAGCTATCAATTTCTTAATGATGCTTCATTGTTAAGTGATCTGGATGATATTATTACTCAAATCAAAGATATTTACGGCTTCACTGACGCGGAGGTTAGTACTTTCTTCGTTAATGATCCTCAATAAAAACTATACACCTTGCCAAAAAGTTGGCAAGGTGTATCTTCTTCTTTAACAACCCAATTAAAATAAATCACATGAAAAAGAGCATAAATATTTTACTGGTGGCTATATTGTTCTTTGCTATTTCATGTAGTGATGACGAGGACAGTAATAGCAATTCTAACTTTGATCGTGCAGCAATGCTTCAAAGTTTAGCAGAAAACCTTATCATACCCAATTTTGAAACTCTACAAACTAGTGTTAATAGCCTCCAAACAGCTGTAAACGATTTCGTTACAAATACCAATGAAGCTAACTTATTAAGTGCAAGGCAGTCGTGGATGAACGCTGTTATGGATCATCAGCACTGTTCTGCTTTCGGATTTGGGCCTGCTGAACTACCGTTAGGGTCATATGCTTCTGTTTTAGGTGTATTTCCTGTTAGCGAATCCAAAATAGAGGCGGCTATCACCAATCCAAATTTTAATCTGTCTTCCAGTTTTGACAGAGATTTACGCGGTTTTTACACAGTGGAATATCTCATCTATGGAACTGGACAGACTGATGCTCAGATTGTCGCAGGTTTCGACCAGGACCGAAAAGACTATTTAGTGTTAATAGTCAATGAGTTAAAGACCACCTTTGACAATATTGTAAATGAGTGGAATACGACCTACTTACAAGAATTTGTGTCAAGGAATGGCACTGCTGCAGGTAGTTCCACGTCATTGCTTTACAATGAATTTGTCAAAGACTACGAGAATCTCAAAAACTTCAAGCTGGAGCTACCTGCGGGCTTAACGGCTGGTCAGCCAGGTGCTGATGGGTCATTAGTAGAAGCCTTTTATAGCGGGATAAGTCGTGAGCTTATTGTCGAGCACTTTGAAAACTCAAAAAACATTTATCTGGGGCTTTCCAGAGATGGTCAAGAGCTTATAGGCTTTGACGAATATCTGGCCTCTGTTGAAGGGGGCCCTGAGCTTGTCTCAAAAACCTTAACTGCCATTGACGAAATTGATATGGCTATCGCAGATTTACCTCAGGGAAGGTTATCTGATGAGATTGAAGCACCAGAAGTAGAAACATTACGCGACTTACTACAAGACAATACCGCTAATTTCAAAAGTTCAATGAGTTCATTACTTGGAATAAGTATTACGTTCAATTCAGGTGATGGTGACTAACATTTCCGCTTTTGATTGACTAATAATTTTTCATATCGTTCTATCATAAACTACCTGGGGCAATCGACATCGATTGCCCCTTTAGTTGTTTTTAGGATCGCATTTGGGTTGGTGATGTTATTGAGTACCGTGCGATATATGTGGATGGGCTGGGTAGATACACAGTTGGTAGACCCTATTCTTCATTTCAGTTACTACGGCTTTGAGTGGATACAGCCGCTTCCCCGCTTAGGTATGTATTCGGTATTTAGCCTTATGATCATCAGCTGTTTAGGAATTTTGTTAGGCTTCTATTATCGCATAGCGGCCTTTCTTTTCTTTTTATGTTTTTCCTATGTAGAGCTCATTGACCTTACCTATTACCTGAATCATTATTACTTCGTTAGCATTGTTTCCTTTTTTATGATATGGATTCCTGCTCATCGCTACTTCTCACTGGATGTCAAAAGAAATCCTGATTTGGCGCTGCTTGAAGTGCCCAGGTGGACCATCTTTATCTTCAAACTTCAAATAGCTATTGTTTACTGCTACGCAGGTTTGGCCAAGATCAATCACGATTGGCTGATCAAAGCACTGCCATTAGCGATATGGCTTCCAGCTAAAAGCAGTGTGCCGCTGATCGGACCGATCTTTCAATACAAAACCACGGCCTATCTCTTTAGTTGGATAGGTATGCTTTTCGACACTTTTATCATTTTTGGTTTAATGTTCAGGCAAACCCGATGGCTGGCTTATACAGCCGTTGTCATCTTTCATCTGCTTACCGGTATTCTTTTTCAAATTGGTGTATTTCCAGTAGTGATGATCTTTGCGGTGACCATATTCTTTTCCGACAGCTTTCATCAAAAGGTACTAAGCAGTATAGCAAGATTATTGAAAATAAAAGACTTATCCTGGGGAAATAGCCCAAGCGCTGTGCGGCCATTACAAAGAAGTAAATGGCTTTGTGCTTTTTTAGTGGTCTTTTTTCTCTTCCAGCTTGTATTTCCTTGGAGGTACCTGCTCTATCCGGGCAATATTTTCTGGACGGAGGAAGGTTACCGGTTTGCCTGGCGGGTAATGCTAATGGAGAAGGCGGGGACAGCCACATTTTATGTAAAAGATGGAGAGAAGGGAAGGGAGGGTTCTGTGATCAACCATCAATTTCTAAATCCACATCAGGAGAAACAGATGGCCATGCAACCAGATCTTATTTTGCAGTTTGCCCACTTTCTCGATGATTATTATCGAAATCAAGGCATGAAAGATCCTGTAGTCAGGGCAGAAGTATGGGTGACCTTAAATGCCCGACCGGCACGTTTGTTAATAGACCCGACCATTGACCTGAGCCAAATTAGGGATACATGGGTGCACAAAGATTGGATAACTTCATATGAGATGGACTAAATGAAAAAGCTGGTTATTTTATTGCTTTTGATCGCGCCTTTCAGCTTGCTTCATAGCCAAACCTATACTGTATCGGGTAAAGTAGTATCTAAAGTTTCATCAAAACCTCTTAGAGAGGCTACCGTTTTTATTCGGTCTTTGAATTTGAATACAAAGACAGACAGCCTGGGGAATTATAAGCTTATCCTATCAAAGGGAGATCACATTATTGAAGCGTTTAGACCTGGTATGGCGTTAGCAACTAATGTCATTACCGTTGACAAGGATCAAACGGTAGATTTTTATTTGGTGGAGCTTACAGGAAACCTTGAAGAAGTAGAGGTTCGTAACAGGCGTGAAACACTTGCTGGAATATCCCGCTTAAGGGCGGTGGAGAACTTTGGTATTTACGAAGCGAAGAAGAATGAACTGATCTTGCTTGACGATTTTGCGGCCAACAAAGTCAATAATAACGCACGGCAGATATTTGCGAAAGTACCTGGGTTAAATATATGGGAAAGTGACTTTGCCGGACTGCAGCTGGACATAGCTACAAGGGGCTTAGGCCCGAGCAGAACCGCCAATTTCAATACCCGGCAAAATGGGTATGACATGAGTGCCGATGCACTAGGGTATCCTGAAAGCTATTATCTCCCTGCCATGCAGGCCGTAGAACGAATTGAAATTGTAAGAGGAGCGGCTTCCCTGCAGTATGGAACTCAATTCGGAGGTATGCTAAACTTTAAACTAAAGGAAGCCCCGGATAAGCCCATTGAATTTAACATTGAGCAGGCGGTTGGTTCTTTTGGGTTGACCAATACATTCTTAAGTGTGGGTGGTAGAAAAAAAACCTTAGACTATTACGGTTATTACCAATACCGCAGAGGAGATGGCTGGAGAGAAAACTCAGGCTTTGAAGCGCATACCGGTTTTACACGAATCGGTTGGCAAGTAAATGATCGTCTCAAACTGGGTGCAGAATACTCACTATTGTATTATGAAGCACAGCAACCGGGGGGCTTGACCGATGACTGGTTTGAAAGCGGGGACCTTGAACAATCTCTTCGTAATAGAAATTGGTTCAGGGTATCATGGAATTTATTTGCGGCCACAGCCGATTATCGTTTTTCCGATAAAACACAATTAAACCTGAAGACCTTCGGGCTCCTATCACAACGCGATGCTTTGGGAAACCTGGAGCAAATAGGCGTACTGGATAACCCTAATGAAAACCGTACGCTTATCAGAGATCAGTTTAGGAATTTTGGATCGGAACTTCGCTTACTGCATCGCTACAACCTACAGGGTAAGAAATCTGCCCTGGTATTAGGAGCGAGGTATTACAATGGTTTAACTGATAGAAAGCAAGGGAATGCCAATGCTAGTGACAGGGCTGATTTTGAATTTTTAAATCCGGATGATCCGGAGGAATTTGATTATGATTTCCCGAGTATAAATTATGCTTTTTTTGCAGAAAACCTTCTTAATTTTACTTCTCGCTTTAGGATTACCACAGGTTTCCGGCTTGAACACATCAGAACAGACGCTGAGGGCATATGGAAACTAAACCGTTTTGATTTTGCCGGTAATTTGATTTCATCTACAGAAAACACCGATGCTTCATCAGAATCACGCACCTTCCCTTTATTTGGTGTTGGATTGAGTTATTACTTAAATGAGAATTTGAGCCTTTACAGTAACGCTTCACAGAATTTTCGCTCTATTACTTTTAGCGATCTTAGAGTGGTTAATCCTAATTTTCAGTTGGATAGCCTTATTACCGATGAGCGGGGTTATAATGTGGATTTTGGTATTCGGGGAGCGCTTTTCCCGTGGTTGAACATTGACATTAGCGCTTTCCTCATGCGTTATAACCAAAGAATAGGCTTATACGAGCTGCCCGGTAGCACTACTTTATTCCGTACTAATATTGGTGATTCAAGACATATTGGTATTGAGTCCTTTATGGAATTAGACTTTTGGAAAGTGATTAGAAAGACAACCAAACAATCTAATTTGGCGATATTTTTGAATCTGGCCTTAACCGATGCTTCTTATATCAATTCTGAGATTACAGCTATCCGTAATCGTAGAGTGGAGTACGTGCCGGAAGTTATGATCCGTACTGGAATAAATTATCGATGGAAAGGCTTTAAGACAACCTATCAGTTTTCTTATCTGGGAGAACAATTCTCTGATGCTACCAACTCTGTTTTTAACCCCAATGCGTTAACTGGTCTTATTCCATCCTATTATGTGATGGACTTGTCCATAGAATATCAATACAAAAGCTATAAGGTGTCAGGAGGCGTCAATAATTTAACCAATGAGAAATACTTCACTCGTAGAGCTGAAAGCTATCCGGGTCCTGGCATTATTCCCGCTACTATACGAAGCTTTTATTTTTCACTGGGTGTAAACTTATAGTTTTCTGAGAGCATCCTGTACAACCTATCCTTCGATACAATGCTTCTCATCACTCAGGATAACCTTAAGCATATTATCCATTCCATCCCATCCCATCCGGAATGATCCGGCATCTGTAACTGGAGATCGTAGCTATTCTGCTGCGATGATGGTTAACGTTCAACAAAAAAACATTTATGCCGGGCGGAGACCCGGCATCTCAAATTTATAGCAGCGGTAATGAGATCGCGGCTCTACCTGTTCGGTAGACAAGCCTGCCTGCGGAAGGCAGGTCTCTGGCCGCGATGTGAACTTCAAACAACGAACCCCAAACCTCAAACCAAAGCTAATCCATCTTCTCGGCCAGGCGGGCTATTACCTTTCTAGGGTTGCGCTTTTTGTAAAGGATCTTATAAGCAGCATGGGCTATAGGCATTTTTATATCGTGGGCCTTGCGCACCTCGCGGATGAGGCTGGCCGCGTAATAGCCTTCAGCTATCATATTCATTTCCAGCATAGCAGAACGGATAGTATAACCTTTACCGATCATATTGCCGAACATGCGGTTTCGGCTGAACTGGGAATAGGCCGTAACTAAAAGATCTCCCAGGTAAGCCGAATCACTGATATCTCTTTTAATGGGATGTACAGCTTTGATAAAGCGTTTCATCTCGCGGATAGCGTTGCTCACCAGTACGGCCTGGAAATTATCGCCATAACCCAGCCCGTGACAGATACCGGCTACCAGGGCATAAATGTTTTTCAGCACGGCAGCATACTCGGTACCGTATATGTCGTCTGAAATATTGGTTTTGATGTAATCGTTTGACAGTTTCTCTCCAACCAACGCAGCGTTTTGTGTATTAATGCTAGCTACGGTAAGGTATGACAATCGTTCCAGAGCCACTTCTTCGGCATGGCATGGCCCGGTGATCACCCCGATTTGCTCCAGGGGAACCTGGTATTTCTCGTTGAAAAACTCCCCTACAATTAGGTTCTCATCGGGCACTATCCCCTTGATAGCACTAAATATTACCTTGTCATGGAGTGGAATTTTCAGTTGGCTGAGAACGTCTTTCAGGAAAGCCGAGGGAACGGCAAAAATGAGGCAATCCGCTTCCTCAGCGATGTGGTCGAGATCGGTAGAGATATCGATCTTTTCGGTCATCAGTTCTACCGAACTGAGGTAATGGGGGTTGTTGTGGAACCTTTTGATGTAGAGCACATTTTCTTCATTGCGCATCCACCAGCCCACATAATCGTTTTTTTCCGTGAGGATCTTAACGATAGCGGTAGCCCAGCTGCCCCCTCCTATTACCGCGATCTTCATATTGTTTATTTTTAGTGCGTGAGATTCAAAACTTCACTTTAGCTGTTTTCTTTTTGCCCTTCCTAAGGTACTCTACCGTGGTTTCATCACCTTTTTTGAATTGACCTAAAGCTTTCATATAGCTCATCATATCCACCACTTTAACCTCTCCCATTTTAGTTACCACATCTCCGGCTTGCATACCGGCTTCAGCGGCCGGTTTGCCTTTGTTTACCCCGTCTATTTTCATTCCCTCTCCTTCGTACATATAGTCGGGCATTACCCCCAGGGTAACGGAGAAGCGGGGAGTTTCAGATTCTTCGCTTTTGGTAGGGGTAAATTCCAGCTTCCCGGTTTCTGCGCTCAAAGCAATGATATTCTGCATATAGGAAAGCACCCGGGCTTCTCCTTCAAAATTGATCTTATCGGCATCATCTGTGGGCTTGTGATAATCGTAATGCGTACCGGTGAAGAAATGCAACACGGGTATGTCTTTGTAATAAAAACTGGTGTGGTCTGAAGGTCCGGTTCCGCTCTCAGAGGTTTTAATTTTCAGATCGTAGCAGTTGGCCGATTCGGTTATCTCAGGCCATAAAGGTGAAGTACCCACCCCGCTTACAGCCAGCTCATCATCTTCCATCCTCCCTATCATATCCATATTCAACATATAGTTTATGGGTGGATGGTCTTGGTTTATCTGATCGACAAAGAAAGCCGAACCCAACAAGCCTTTTTCTTCCCCGGAAAAAGCAATGAACAGAAAATTGGCAAAGGCGAACTCCTGGCGCCTGGTGGTAATAGCCCGCACCAACTCCATTAAACCGGCCGTGCCACTGGCGTTATCATCTGCTCCATTGTGTACCTCCGGTTCGCCCTGGTAAAGAGAGGAGGAGTTACCCATTCCGAGGTGGTCGTAATGGGCTCCGATCACTATGGTATAGGGGGCCTCGTTATCCAGATAACCGATAATATTGTAGCCCTCAGTGGTCTGCTCTTTCAGTTGCACATTTATATATAAAGCCTGACCATCTTCCTGTGCCAGGCTTTGGGCTACCTCCCTATCCTGTATGAATACCACAGGCATCCCTGTGCTTTTTATTTTTTTGAACTCTGGTGACAGGTCGTTGGCCGTGCCTTCGAGATTTACCAGGGCTACCCCAGCTGCCCCTTTTCCTTTGGCAAGTTTCAGGCGCTCGCCCAGATCGTGGTATTTTAAATATTGAGAATGAGGGTGAACCCCGTCTGGCGAAGAGATATCCATTAATACTATTTTACCTTCAACTTCCTTACCGGCATAGTCGTTGCGATCCAGTTCCGGTGCTTCAATCCCGTAACCCACAAATACCGTTGCGCCTTTTGCCCCTTGGTTAGCGCTGTATTTAACCGGAAAAAAAGCCTCAGGCATTTTAAGTTGGTTACCGTTGACGAGTAAAATGTTTTCGTCATCTGCCTTTACAGCCAGGGGAATGTCAAACTCCTGCAGGTAGCGTTTGCCATACACCGATTCCAGGCGGGCTTCAACAAAAATATTCAGAATATACTCCATGGCCATGTGAGCCCCTGCCGTTCCGGGCTCACGGCCAGCTAGTTCATCGGAGGCCAGGTAACCGATATCAGTCTCCAATCGTTCTTCAATCCCGGGCAGTGGTTCCAGGCAGGGTTGCGCATAAGCCGAGAGCAGGGAAATGAGTATGACAGATAGAAAAGAAAGGATTTGCTTCACTTTTTTGCTATTTATTTTGGCCAAAGATAAGAACATGAGGCGGTAAGCGTTTCTTGATTTTACAGTTAACAACTCTTTTTAGCCAGGCTTAGCCAACTGCTTATCATTTCTAATTTTGTTGAAACTACATTCCAATTGTCGTCTCTTAAAAACTTAGCATCTCAAACGGCCGTTTACGGTTTGAGCAGCATTTTGGGCCGCACCCTCAATTTTCTGCTGGTACCCATTCACACTCGGGTCTTGGGACGGGAGGCCTACGGCATCAATACGGATCTGTACACTTACATCGCCTTTTTGATGATCGTGCTGACTTTTGGTATGGAAACGGCTTTTTTCCGTTTTGCCCACAAAAAAGGAGCCGACCAAAACAGGGTATTCACTACCGCTTTTGTGTTTATCGCTTCACTCAGTTCTTTGTTCCTTCTGCTGATGACCTTGAATTTCAATTCACTTACAATGGCTTTGCGATACGAGGATCTGCCTTACCTTCTTTGGATAACGCTTGGCATCTTATTACTGGATGTATGGGCTGCCCTGCCTTTTGCCCGGCTCAGGGCTCAGAACAGGGCCAAGCGTTTTGCTCTGGTGCGTTTATCCCAAATAGGCCTTACCGTCCTGCTTAATCTCTTTGTCTTCCTGGCTTTACCCCTGCTCCACCGGCAGGGTTTGCTGGATATGCTTCCCCCTGCTGCAGAAAACCCCAACGGAGTTACTTATATCTTCATTATTAATCTGATTGCCAGCAGTTTTATGATAATGCTTTTATTGCCCCAGTTACGTTCCGTAAGCTTTCAGCTGCTAGACCGTAAACTATTAAGGCAGATGCTGGTATACAGTTCACCCCTGGTGCTGGCCGGCTTAGCTGGAACAGTTAACGAAATGCTGGATCGCCAGATGATAAAATACCTGCTGCCCAAAGAGACCTCTATGCAGGAACTAGGCGTATATGGAGCAGTTTATAAGATATCAATTTTTATGACCCTTTTCATCCAGGCTTTCCGCTATGCTGCAGAACCCTTCTTTTTTCAATCGGCTGAAAAAGACAATTCCCGTGAAATATATGCCCGGGTATTGAAGTACTTCGTTTTTGCCATGGGTTTTATCCTTTTTGGCATTGTAGCCTTTATCGATGTGGTAAAGCATTTTATTGGTGAAGAATTTCAGTATGGGATTTTCATCGTTCCTATTTTGCTTTTAGCCAATTTGTTTTTAGGCATACAAGTCAATCTATCTATTTGGTATAAAGTATCTGACAAAACCCTGGCTGGAGCTTTAATCAGCTCAAGCGGGGCGATAATTACCATTGTGCTCAATCTTATTTTGATCCCTAAAATGGGCTTTACAGGGGCTGCCTGGACTACTTTGATCTGTTACGTCAGTCTTAGCCTGATCACCTATGTTTCCGGGCAAATCATATATCCTATTCCCTACGAAACGGCTAAAATCCTTATTTATATACTGCTGGCTACCGGTTTTGCTACTTTATCATTCCTGCAATTCCGCGAGATGGTGTTACCCAATATTGTATTGGGGGCGTTACTGATAAGCAGCATCTATTTATTAGATCAAAAAAATATCCAGCTCCTAATTTCACGTTTTCGCTGATGCCATTTTTGTTTTTTTACAGTCCCGATCCCACAATTCAAAAGAAGCTGGTCAAATCAGTCACTGGTGAATACTATTCTTCAGAATTTACTGAAGGCCAATTATTTATTAGAAAAGACCGTCACGATTTTCATTATCAAAAACACCTCAACAACGAATCTATTTTTGTTGAGGGTCCGGTTTTTAAAGGCCAGTTAGCATTGCCTTTTTCAATGAATGCCTTAAAAGAGTGGAGCGGAGAGTTCAGCGGAGTATACTGTTCTGAGGAGAAGTTGTATTTTTTTACCAATCCGCTCGGTTCAGGTAAGCTTTTTTACTTTCATGAGAAACACACCCTGATCGTTTCTTCCTCTCTAAAAGAATTACAACATTATGCTCAGCTGGCAGGTTTCCGCTTAAACCTCAGGGAAGAAGCCCTCTGGAGCCTTTTGAGCTATGGCTATTTACCGGAAAACCTCACTGTTTTGGAAGAGGTGTACCGGATACGGCCCGGTGAATATATAAATTGGAACGAAGGATGCTTAAGCAAAGCCTTTTATCATCGCTTTACCGCTGAAAAAGAATATAGCGCTACTGAAGCGGTATGGATAAACAGGCTTGAAGCGGCCTTCCGGGAGGCATTTTTGAGGATACGAAACCGGGATACAGCTGAACAGAATGCCCTTACTTTGAGCGGAGGGCTGGATTCGAGAATGGTTTTGGGGCAATTTATAGCCCAGGGTGAAAAACGCCCCGCGGTGTATTGTATGTCTCAAACCGCTTATGACGACCACCTCATTTCCCGTAAAATAGCCAAAGATCTGCAGCTCGATTACCATTTTACCTCTTTAGACGGAGGGGATCATCTCAAAAACATTGAGGGGAATATATTGCTTAGCGATGGTTTGGTCACTTATTCCAGCACTGCCCATTTCCTGAAATTGTTGAAAGAAAACTCTTTCAGCCAGCCGTTGCTCTATAGCGGGCTTATTGGCGATGCCATACTGGGGGGATTTAACACTTCCCGGGAAGAGAACCCGCCCGATCTCAAGGCTGGGGCTTATTCTACATTTTTCTTGAACGAAACCGAAGAAATGCTACGCCCTTACCGGGAAGACTATCAAACAGAAGAAGATTTCAAGCTGTACTCACGCATCAGCAACGGTATTATGAATGGCGCCTGGACAGCCCAACCTTTTACTACTCTGGTTTCGCCTTTTATGGATACGGATTTTATCAACCTATGTCTGAGTATCCCTGCTAAACTGAAGTTCAGGCAGCAGTTATATCTCCGTTGGCTGGAAGAAGAACACTCCTGGATGACCCGTTACCCCTGGGAAACTATCCATGACTATCCCAGAAGAGGCAATTTTCTCAAAGCACGGTTGAAAAACAAGATCCGCTCATTGTGGTATTTACGGGTTGTCGGATCCGATCTGAAGCTCAGTATGAACCCCTATCTGCATTGGGAAAAGACCAACCCTTCTGTAATGACAGAATTAAAAAAGTATCTGCTTCAGAATATTGATCGTGTGAAAGATAACGGACTTGCTGAGGCCGTTACCCGGTTATTTTACTCGGGAAATCTGTTTGAAAAAACCCTGGCTGTTAACCTGTTAGCCACTGTAAAAATTTACGGACAAAAATGAAATTCCCGCTTCCTGCAAACATGAAAAGCTTTTTTAAACTGGGTGGGAACCACATCTTTGTGGCCAATGTTTTTTCCAAACTGTTGAGCTTCACCTGTTCTGTGGCAGCTATACGCCTCTTGACAACCGAAAGCTACGGAGCTATTACTTATGCTCTTTCCTTAATTCTCTTTTTACGGCCTTTTATGGGTGGAGGAGCGCATTTTGGCATTTTGCGGTTTGGCCCTCTCCAAAAAGATAACAGTTATAAGAATTTTCTTTACAAAGCCACACTTTTAAGAGGTAGTCTGTTCAATACCATAATATTAACTATTCCTGTACTGCTGCTTTTATTGCCGATATTTGATATTGAAGAAAGCCGTATCTATACTGTAATACTCGGTTTACATTTGCTGTTCCTCTTTCCTTTGGAAATGATCAAATCCCATTTCAGGGTTTTAATGAAAAACCGCACCTATGCTTACATTGACGTGGTTTATTATACTGTTCAGTTAATGCTTATCCTATCCCTTGTTCCTCTCTTCAGAGGTTGGGGTTATATTGCTGCCTTGATCTTTTCTCCTCTGGTTATTTTCATTTTATATACTTCACTCTTTACTTCAAATAAAAATTTTATTATAACTGCTTATCAGATTGATAATAGAGAATTCTGGAGTTACAGCACTAAAGTTAGTTTTGGCTCCAGTGCAGGCCAGTTGCTCTATGTGCTAGACTTTTTTCTGATCGGTCTTATCCTGTCTAATTCTCAAGAGTTGGCCGGTTACCGTTCAGCTACCATTATTCCGATGAGTTTGTTGTTTATCCCGCTTTCTTATATCACTACCTATTATGTCACTATCTCTGCCAAATCAAAAGACCGGGCTTTTTTGCAAAAATTTGTTTCTACTTATTGGAAAATATTCATTCCGGTGACTTTGGCCGTTGTAAGCCTGCTGTTTTTGGAGGCTCTCTTCATTATGCGGCTGTTTTTTGGAGAAGAATACGAAGGTTTTTATATGGCTTTCAGGATTTTAGCAGTTGGTATTGGAGGTGCTTTCCTGTTCAGGATACCTTTTGGTAATTTGCTTATGGGTGTAGGCTTAGCGGGAAAAAACCTGCAGGTCTCTATCTTTACCCTGGTTATTAATTTATTGCTGAATCTTTTACTGATACCAGAATTTGGGATAAATGGGGCTGCCTGGGCGACTACCGCCAGCATCTGGTTTTCCGGTTTTCTGGCTTTGCTTTACTATAAATTATATCTAAATCGACTTCCTAATGACAGAAATACCCATCATTAACCAATCGGGCTTTGATGCTCCTGAATACAAAACCGGTCTCTCTGCCGGTATGGATATAAGGGCCGTTACTGAAGATTCCCTCACTCTTAAACCACTGGAAAGAACACTTGTTAAAACAGGGCTTTACATAGCTTTACCCTCCGGCTTTGAAGCTCAGGTAAGGCCTCGCAGCGGCCTGGCCTTAAAACAGGGGCTTACCGTTCTCAACACTCCTGGTACTATTGATGCCGACTACCGGGGAGAGATTGGAGTAATTGTAGTAAACCTCAGCAATGAGGAAGTTACCATCAATCACGGTGACCGTATTGCCCAGTTGGTAATAGCCCGTTATGAGCAGATCAGCTGGCGTGAAACGGATACCCTGGAAGAAACAGAACGCGGTGCGGGAGGCTTTGGCAGCACCGGTGTATATTAAGATTTTCTTAAGAACTTTGACATCTGACAGTTCCCGTTAATTTTGCCTGAGCTTAAATGTAATATAATTCCTAATTCATGAAAATCATAGTTCCTATGGCTGGTCGTGGCAGCCGCCTAAGACCACATACTTTAACCGTACCCAAACCCCTTATTCCCATAGCCGGTAAGCCCATAGTGCAGAGGTTGGTAGAAGATATTGTTAAAGTATGTGATCAAAAAGTAGAGGAAATCGCTTTTATTATAGGTGATTTTGGCAAGGAAACGGAACAAAACCTGATCAATATTGCCGAAAAACTGGGTGCTAAAGGAAGTATTTATTACCAGGATGTGCCTTTGGGAACCGCCCACGCTATACTTTGCGCCAAGCCTTCGCTGGAAGGAAATCTGGTAGTGGCTTTTGCCGACACCCTTTTCAGGGCTGACTTTACCCTGAACAGCGAAACAGATGGCGTTATCTGGACAAAGAGAGTAGAAAACTCCAGTGCTTTTGGCGTAGTTAAAAAAGACGAACGCGGATATATTACCGATTTCATTGAAAAGCCTACAGAATTTGTATCAGACGAGGCCATTATTGGTATTTACTATTTTAAGGACGGGGCTTACCTCAGGGATGAATTACAATATTTAATTGATAACGACATTAGAGATAAAGGCGAATATCAATTGACCAATGCCTTGGAAAACATGAAGAACAAAGGCAGTAAATTTACCTCAGGCACGGTTAATGAATGGATGGACTGCGGTAATAAAAATGTAACTGTAGAAACCAATGGCAAGGTTTTGGGTTTTGTGAAAAACGAAGAATCCCTGCTCAGCGACAAAGCAGTGATCGAAAATTCGGAAATAATAGAACCTTGTTTTATTGCTGAAGGAGCGGTGATCAAAAACTCTAAAATAGGGCCTTTGGTTAGTGTAGGAGCCAATACAGAAATTATTAATAGTACTATAGACAACTCTATCATACAGGAAAGCAGCAAAGTGATCGGTGCTAAACTCACCAATTCCATGATAGGGAATAAAGCATTGTTGAATGGAGAATTCACATCCGTTAGTATCGGGGATTATTCCGTTATGGAATAAAAAAATACTCTTAGGCCTGGTTTTTCTCTTCCTCTTGGGGTTGAGTGTTAAGGCACAGGAAAAAGAACTCAGAAAGTATAATGAACTTTTTTTTGAGGCTGAAAAACAAAAAAGCCTGGGTAATACTAAAGAAGCCAAAAAACTATACCTCGAGCTCTATAATATTACCGATACCAACTCTACAGTGGCTTATGAACTGGGTATTATTTACCTGGAAGAAAACCTAAGGGATAGCGCGCTTTTTTACGCTGAAAAAGCCGCAGGCCTCCGGCCGGGTAACAGATGGTTTAAACTGTTGCAGGTAGCAGTCTATCAGCAGTACGGTTTGTGGGAAAAGCAAATTATGAGCCTCAAGGAACTTAAAAAAAGCTATCCCGATAATCCCGATTATATTTTTGAACTCTCCATTGCCTACCTGGAAAATGAAGAGCCTAAAAAAGCAGTGGCCGAGCTCAACAAGCTGGAAGACCTCATCGGGATCAATGAAATGATTACCGAGCAAAAGAAACAAATATTCCTGATGCAGGGCGACCTGGCCAAGGCCATAGAAGAACAGAAAAGACTGATTGAGGCCTACCCCAGGCAACTGGATTATCACGGACAGTTGGCACAGTTGTATTCTGTTAATGGTTTTGAAGAGGAAGCTTTTGC
>JANQHO010000069.1 GCA_028277105.1 Owenweeksia sp.
TGTAAGATCGATATGGCCTACTGTTCCGCTGGTAGCAAATAACAGTTTACCATGTCCAAAAAGGTCACCTGCCCAGCTGTTTAAATTGCTTAACCATCCTCCGCCACTGGCATAACCACCATCAGGATCAACCATGGAGATAGGATTATTCCCCATCCCCAGGTAAGTACTGTTATACTGGTTATAAGGGTCAACAGAGGTCCATCTTCCTAGCCTGCCATCCCAGGTGCGGAGTTGAAAGAACTCGTGCTCGGTATTAGGCTCTCTGTCCCGCTCTTGCCCTTGAAAGGCGAAACGGTAAGCGCCTAAACTGCCCGTAAAGCTCTGGTTGGGCATTACCATCCCAAAGGGGTAATAATGCTGCCAGGTAAGCACATCGGCCTCTACTTCGTTGTTTACAATGGTTTTAGCTATGCTGGCCCTTACGTTGCCCAGGTGGTCGGTCAGTTCGTAAAAATAGCCGTTGTAGCCGCCCCCGCTGCTGTTGGCCGCATCGTAAATACCTACCCGGCCTTTGCCGTATACCGGGAACTGGGGTTTTACCGTAGCCCAGCTTTGAACGGGGTTCTTTTCGTATACCGCCAGTAAAGTTCCCACAGCATCGCGTACGTAATAAGTGCGCTTCACCTCGGCATTGTAGTCGTAGCTGTCGTCATAATCTATCTTGAGGTTGCGGAAGCCGCGCTCATCGTAATAATACCTTACTCTTATAAACTCAAAGCTGCCCTGGCCGTAATTGCCGTATACCTCGCTCACCAGCCCCTGGGCGTTGTAAATGATGTGGGTATTGGCATCGGCTACATCGGTGAGCTGGCCTCGCTGGTTGTAAGTGTAGTTATTGGCGGCCTGGTCTTTCAGGTCGGCATAGCGGCTGGTATTGCTGTTGTCGCGGCTGTCGTCTACGTGGGTGAGGCGGTTGTTGGTGCGCTTGCCGTTGGTAGTGGGGTAGCGGTAGGAAAAGCCATCCATAGTAGCTTCGCTGGCGTTACCGTAGCCGTTGCGGTTCAGGGTCAGTAAATTGCCGTTGGCATCGTGGGTAATGTTCCACACCCTGTAATTGTCTTTGGCATGAGGGGTAAAGGCCGGGCTGGAAAAAAGGGGGCCTCCCGGGCTGTAGTTCACACTGTTGCCGTGGGTATAGGAGCCGTAGCGCGCTTCGCTGAGCCAGTTGCGTTGGTCGTAGCGGTAGCGGTACATCTGCTGCTGGTTGCTAAAAGTCTGGCTGGCGCTGGTGCGCAGGTTCCAGCGCTGGTTCTTAATGAGGCCGTTGTAGTAATTGTTGGTGTTTTCCCCGTAATTAATGGCGGTACCGGCCCGCTCGTAATCCAGGTGAAAATAATCGAGTGCCATCCCAAACACATCGGGGGCAAAGCGCTCATTGGCGCTGCCGCTGCGGTTATCCTGCCCGGGGTCCAGGTTGTTGTCCATCGTAGGGTGGTTAATGGCCTTGAGCTGGCCGTTGAGGGTATAGGTATAATCGATGCCCTGCAGGTCGTTGGCCAGTTCGGTGCGTTTCAGGCGCCCCAGGGGGTCGTAATGGTACTGGGCCTGCTCCAGCCAGGTGATGTTGTCGGTACTGCTGCTCGCCTTGAGCAGGCGGCCATCGCTGTCGTATTCGTAGCGGTGGTAAAAGCGGTCGGCAGCCGTTCCCTTCTGGTACACCTGTTCTTTTACACTGCCGTTGCGGTGATAGGTGTAGTGCAGGGTCTTTACGCCCGGGCCGTTCATTTTCTGCACCTGCCAGGCTACGCGCCCCAGATCGTCATAGCTGTACCAGGTGGTCACCTGGCTGTTCCAGCTTTTGGATATATTGCCTTTGAGGTATTCTTGTTTGTATTCGCTGGCGCTCAGGCCGGTGGTAGTGGCAAAGTTGGGGTCTGCCTCATCGTATTGGATAAAGGTCTGGCCGGTACAATAGGTATCGTTCAGCCCATCGGCATTGGTATTGCTAAAGCTGTGCACATTCTCTATAATATTCAGCACACTGTTGGTAGAAGGGCTTTCGTTGTGGTTCTCAAAGCGGGTCACAAAGGTTACGGGATTTTCAAAAACCCCCATTTCCACCGGGCGGCCGTATTTATCGTAATGGGTGTAGGAGAAATGGCCTTCGGCCCTTTGCCGGGCGTTCTCGGAAAAGCGGATCTGCCCGTCTTTGCGGTATACGTATTCGGTACTCCCTTCATCGGGGCGGCTGGTTTCCAGCAGCCAGTTGCGGCTGTTGTAAGCATAGGTAGCCGCCATACCGTGCAGGGGCACCCCTCCAGTGCTGTACTTGGTCTCGCTGATCTTTATCTGGAAGTTGTTCAGCATGTCGGCCCCGTCACTGGTAAGGGGGGTCATGGCGCTGAGATTGTCGCGGCCGGTAAAGATCTCGTCAATCGCTTTGATCTCCAGCACGAGGATCTCCGGGCTTTCGGCCAGGTCCCGGGGGATCATGATCAGGGCCGGCTGGAACTGCACCTGGCGGAAGTTGCTGCAGTTGGCGGGGTTGTAAATGCCCTTTACGCGGATCTCCTTATTCACCGCTATATCGGCCGGTTTGCCCTGCAGGTGATTGTCTTTGGAGTGCAGGTCGAAGGTGATCACGTAAGTGCGGGATACGGGATTGCAGAAGGTATAGGGAATAGCGGGGGTATAGGCGTGGCTGTTGCGGTTCAGGGCGGCCTGCAGGCTGGCGGTAGGGTTCAGGGCGCTGTGGGTATAGGTTTCCAGGCTGTGGCCGTTGCCTGCTATCAGGGGGTTAGCGTCAAAAAACAACGTAGGGGCATTGGCGGGCGGGCCGGTAGTGGCATAGGCCTGTTCGGCTTCAAAGGCCGCCCGCACATCGGTTACGGTAGCATCCATGGCGGGCTTGGGAAAGAACTGTATTTTCAGTTCCCGCCATTCGCCCTCGGTAGTGGTGGCCGAGGTGGTGTAGGACAGCTGGTTCTCGTACTTGCCTTGGGAAAGGCTGATACCGTTGTTGTACTTGTGAAGATCGTATTGGGCGGTGGCCCCGCTGTAGCTGCTTTTGGAGGGAGTGTAAGCCGTTTCCACGCCCAGGGGAGGCACGCTTTTGATGAGGCGGCCCGCTTTGTCGTAATAGTAGAGGCTGAAGTCGTAGTAATTCAGGTCGAAGGTAATTTCGGGATAGAGCAGGTGGCCCAGCACATCAAAAGCCCAATCGCTGCCCAGCACCTTGATGCGGTAAAGGCCGGGCTCCAGGCCGGGGTTGGTACCGCTAAATTCGGTGGTACCGCCAAAATCCACTTTTTCGTTAGTCTGCAGGTTGATGATCTCGTATTTAAAGGGAGAGGTCCCTATAATGTAATGGGTAAGGCGGAGGCTGTTCTCGCAGCCCTCGGGCAAGTGGATGTCTACGTAGCGGCCCGGCCCGGTGGTGGCAGACACGCTAAGGGTGCGCTGGTTTACCCCGCCCACGGAGCCGCTGAGGCAGGTAGCCACGGTTTTGCCGTCACGGTCGGTAAAAGTTACACTTTCGTTGCCTTCGGCATCGCGGTTCACGGTCTTAAAAACGTGGTAGCCCGGCTGGCCGATGCTGTTGCCCTGGGCATTGAGGGTCCAGCCGTGGCCGTAGCCAAAGAGGTAGTAGAGCTCCCCGCTGGCGGGGAGGGTATAGGTCTCGCTTTCGCGGCCCTTGCCCATGCGCAGCTCATTGCCGGCAGCTGCGCTTTTGGTGACCTGCTGCAGGCGGGGGTGGTGGTAAATGCGGCTGTAGGGAAACTGGCTGGCCGCCTGGTAGGGATCAGCCGTATTGTTATCGCTGTAATAGCGGCCCAGGCTGCCGTTTACGGTAGTATTCACCGGATCGGGATTGTTGAGCTTGCTGCCGTCAAAATCATTGTAGGAATAATGGTTGTTGGCGTTGTCGGTAAAAAAGTTGCTTTTGTAGCAGGACTTGCTGTTGCCGGTAGGGGCTAAAAGGGAGGTGACTACCGGGCGGCCGTAGCGGTCGTTGATAATTTCGTTAGCCAGCACCGTATTATCGGCCAGATTGAGGTAGTGGCTCTGGATCACTTCCTCACGGCTGTCGGTGTATTCCACGCCCGCGGCTATCACATTGCCCTGCAGGTCGTAAGCGCGGCTCATGGTCCAGTTGCGGTTGTTGTCGGAGGTACATTTGTGGTCGCCCTGCGGCTTAAAGCTCACCATCTCCAGCTGGCTCAGCACGTTAAACTTCACTTCTATGTCTTCAAAATCACCGCTGGCCCCGGTCAGGGCCACGTCTACCAGCAGGGAGGTGTTGCTATTTACAGGGGAGGAGTAGAGGAACTCCTGGTTGTGGTAATAGACGATGTTGTTGCCTTCTTTGGCCAGCACCAGCTCGTCCCCTTCTTCAAAATTGCCGTATTCGCCCAGGCTTTCACCTTCTTCGTAGAGGTATATCATATCCCCGTAGAGGTAAAAGCAAAAGCCAATGGTATTGAAATGCTGGTCGGTATTGCTTTCGGAAAGGCCAAAGGCGCGGATGGCGTCAGACTGGTAGGCCAGGTAGCGCACGGAGCCGTCATTGCCGCTTTCGATCTGCTGAACAGAGGCAGCTCCGATGTCGCCCCAATCCCCAAATTCGCTGATGGAAAGGGTATTGGTTTCGAGGTCTACGTCCAGGCCTTCCACATTGGTCCAGGATACATTTTCGTATTCCTGGGCGCAGAGGCTCAGGCTGCTGGCGGCAAAAAGGCTTAAGAGGAAATACAGGGCTTTCATAGTTTGCGGTTTATTGGCTGTATTTATTTTTTAGTTTACGGATCAGGCCGGCTGGCTGGCCGGAGTAGTTAAAATGGGTTTGGCCGAAGATATCGCCCGGCCCGGCATAGTGACCCAGGGGAATTTTGGCTACCTCATAGCCCCGGGGGGCGGTGTACATATCCAGGCTGTCGTAAGCTATCAGGGTATCGCTGATGTCCCACAGCCCTTCGGCCGTGCCCAGCTTGAGGCTGAGGTTCAGGGGGGTGATGGTGTCGTAAAAGCTTACGCGGGCTTCCAGTGCGTAGATCACATTGGTATCGTTGAACACCGCATTGGGATCGGTAAAGCTTTGGGTAGTATCGCTGTAATCCGTGGGGTGGGGGTTGTAAACGATCTTTTTGTAGAGCTGGAAATTGACGATCTTCTGCTCGTGCTGGGCGTTGCCGAGGTGTAAGCCTAAGATCAGGAGGGATAGTATGGTCAGGAGGTGTTTCATGGTTTAGGCTTGTAAGGTTTTTTTAGTTTTCAGACCACAGTTGATCGCCCATGGATGATTTGCAGTTGGCTGTTCTTCCGGCCTTCTGTCAGGCTGAGTGTTCCGGCTTTGCCGGAATGTATCGAAGCCTGAGTATGGGAACGCTTTCATTTTCACCCTTCGATACGATCCTTCTCTACGTTCAGGATCACTCAAGGTGACTCTCGGGTAATTCTTCATGCCGGGCGAAGCGTAGCGGAGACCCGGCATCTCTTCGTTATGAGGGGTGAGATCGCGGCTCTTCACTTGGTTTTGGCCGCGATGATCTTTTGCAGGCGTTTTATGCCGAAGGAATATTACAGTTGCTGGCTGTCGTTCCGGCCTTCTGTCAGGCTGAGTGTTGCGGCTTTGCCGGAATGTATCGAAGCCTGGGTATGGCAACGTCTTCATTTTCACCCTTCGATACGATCCTTCTCTACGTTCAGGATCACTCAAGGTGACTCTCGGGTAATTCTTCATGCCGGGCGGAGCATGTCGGAGACCCGGCATCTCTTCGTTATGAGGGGTGAGATCGCGGGTCTTCACTTTGTTGCGCCCGCGATGATCTTTTGCAGGCGTTTTATAACGAAGGAATATTACAGTTGCTGGCTGTCGTTCCGGCCTGCCGCCCGTCTGTGCGTAGTCGAAGACCAGGCAGGCAAGGTGAAGCGGGTAACCAGTATCTCCTTTCACTCTTTCAGACCCCTCAATACTTCGGGGTGACCTGTGGCTAAAAGTTTTGTCAGGCTGAGTGTTCCGGCTTTGGCGGAATGTATCGAAGCCTGAGTATGGCAACGTCTTCATTTTCACCCTTCGACCTGCCTGCTCTACCTGTCGGTAGACAGGCGATAGGCAGGTACTTCCTTTGCTCTGCTGAGGATCACTCAGGGTGACTTCAAGTGGTAATATGTTTATCGTTGTAAGGTTCAAGGTTTAAAGTCCTTTGATGTTATAATGGTAATCGCGGGAGGGGCGGAAGCCGCCATCGTATTCCTGGCTGTCCTCTACTTCTACATATACTTTCACCAGGCGGTTGCGGTCGTCATATTCGTATTTGGTGGTAAAGTGGTTATCGTCCAGTTCGGCCACTACCCGGTTCCGGTCATCGTAAACCAGGGTATTGTTCACCGAAGTATAGGGCACCACCTTCCAGTCGTCCACGATCACATCATCCGTGCCTGCGTTGGTATCCTCTATTTTAATTTCGATCTCCTGCCCGTTGGTGCCGTCAACCGGTATGTCCAGCGTCACCAGATACCAATCCCCGGCTTTTACGGCATTGCTGGCGGTGGTTTGGGCTAAGAGAGAAGTGCCTCCTCCTTCCAGCCGTTTATAGGCTTTCATGGCAAAATTGTCTTTGCCGTTCTTGTGTACCCATATCTGGCTCAGGAAGTCGGTATGCTTGTCGCTGGTCACAACAAGGGCCTCGGCCCCGGCCGTACCGGTGAGTTTGAGTGCGCGGGCTCCGTTATGGACAATACCGGTCTCTATGGCCGAATTCGCACCTTTTTTGAGGTTGTCTTCAAAATGGCTGGCGGGGCGGTCTTCTTCAAAGCTGGTAAATACGCTTTCCAGATATTTTGAGTTGGCAGAAGAAAGGAAAGTGTTCTGAGCGTTTTCATCAAAGCGGTTGGTTGTCCAGGTATCGCTGAGGGCAACATACACCTCTACCGCCAATGAAAAATGGTTGTAGCGCGTTACTTCAGAAGTTTTTTCCCAGGAAGTATTGGCCGGCAGATTGCTGTGGTCGAATTCCGCAAAATTCTGGTAGGTGCCATCGGCATTGAGGGCGGAGAGCCAGCGGTAGTGGCTTTGCTGGCGCCAGGCATCGCTCTGGCTGTCGTCTTCGTAAGCCCCGGTAGTAGCGTTGAATTTGCGGTAGTTCCAGTTCCTGTTCCAGGTGCGGGCCTCGGCCGAAACGGCCTGGGGCTGTCCGCTCTCATCGTAAGAGTAGAGGTAGTCGGCTGCCGATTGGGTGAGCATATTCTTCCTGCTGTTGCCAAATATCCTGCTGCCCATATAATCGTATACTTTGTAAGCAGGTACCATCTCCGTGCGGAATTTAGCGCCCCAGCTGTCTTCGTATTCGGTAGCCAGCACATTGCCGGTAATAAAGTCGTATTCGGTATTCACGATGGTTTTGGTACCGGCCGGATCGGAATAATGCACCGCCTGGGGAATGGTGGGGTGGTAGCGCTTGGTGGTACGGGCTATTCTGTGATAGGTTGTTTGGCCTAAAATAACACCTGCTTCATGCAAAACCGATCCTTCTGATAAAAGCCCCAGACCGTTATACTGGCTGTCGTCTGCGTAGGTGTAAGCCATACCGGAGGCCCATTCGCTATATGCGTTGTAATTGTTTATTGAACGGAGCCTGCCCACTCTTGAGGTACGGATATCTATAAAGTTGGTATGGTGGTCAACCCCTGCGCTGTTCACCGATGAGAACAGGGAGTCTGTAATATACCGGTGGTGAGGGGTGAAAAACTCGAACACTGATTTTTTGAGATAATCCGTTTCGCTGATGTAGTTGCTCAATACCGATACTTTTTTATACATCACCGGGCTGGCGGAATAGTCGTAGAAATCGTAAAAATCGTATTGCTTGGCCTGCAGGAAAGACGGCTCTACGGCACAAACCCCGCTGGTAAGGCCGTTGGCGGTACCATCGTGGCTGTAGCGGTAAACGGTGGAATTGGTCTGCTGGTTCTCATCGATCACGTCTACCCGGGTAACCCTTACGTCACCGCCCAGTTTGGGATAATGGCCTTCAATGATGTTGTTGTCATCGGTATAATAATAAGCCATGGGGTTCTGGCATGCCGGATGGGCCGGGTTGATCTCCGTATCGGTGATGAGACTGCTGATATCTTCGTTGACGGTAACTTCACTGCCGCTAACACTGCTTACCGTGAGGTTTAAGGTAAGGGGAACGGTAGTGCCTGAGCAGTTGCCGCTGCTGTATTTGTAGTTCAGGATGTAGGTAATGGCATCATTGGGCTGAAAAACGTCTTCCAGGGAATGTCCCAGTTTGCTGATGAGCTTGTCCCTGACCATATCGCAATGCAGCACAAAGGCGTTTTGCTTTCCGCTTACCGAGTAATAGGAATCCCTTTCGTAATCCAGCTCCATTTTAAGGCCGGAAGGGAGGGTTACCCGGTTGAGGTGCCAGATGCCGCTATTGGCGCAAGGGGTGTAGGCAGAGCCATTGCTGCAGGGCATACCCCAGCCGTCTACGTTGCTGTTGCTGTAATTCGCGGAATTGTCGTATTCAAACTGGTAGTCGGGCACCAGCTTAACATTGCCCTTGCCGTAGGTTTCCAGGGAGGTAAGGGTGAGTTTGCCGTAATAAACAGAAGGAGTAGTATTAATGGAAGTAAAGGAATTAGCCGTACCCTGGCAGAGGGAAGCGTTGTCAGCGGCATAATTGAAAACAAGGCGCTGTTCCTGGTTTTGGCTCACGTAATCTTTGGCAGCCGTGCTCAATGCAGCAAAATCTTTGACATCGTAGATGTTTTCCGGGTGATCGGTGCCTACCACATCACTGGTAAAGGTGCCGTCATCCTGGCTCAGGCCGTAGCCCCCGGAGCCGGTGGGGTCGGTCAGTTTTTTGAAATGCTCGTTGGGCAATAGGATCACTTCACTCAGCTTAAGTACGGATGAAGGCCTGTTGTTACCGCTTAAAGGGCTGCCGGCCGTGCTGCGGCCGTCTACCCTCAGGTCTTTTAGAAACAAGGCGGTGTGGGTGCGGGTGCTAATGCTTTCCAGATACCAGCTGTTACGCACCCCACTGGTGTAGGTTTCGTAGGTATTATCGGGTAAGGTTTGGTAGCCGCTATAAGGAGTTCTCCAGCGGTAATCATCAGAAAACCGGTTGTAATCCAGTTTTACCCAATAGCCCCAGTCGCCTTCGTCCACTTCGCCATTGTTGTTGTTATCCACGTAATCCGAGCCGGTAATGGCGGTGAGCAGCCAGGCCGTAGCAAAACGGTTATCGTTATTTACCGCATTGTAGTTGGAACTATTGGCTGTTTCCTGGCTACGGGTATACATGGCGGTATTATCCACGGGAATGGAATAATGGTAAGTGGTACCGTCTTTGGCGGTGATCATAAAGCCTCCGATCTTGTGTTTTTCCGAGGCGGCCGGAGAGATTTGGGGGTCGGTTTGGTAAGAGAACTTTTTGGCGTAGATAAAACCGTCCGTACTGGCGGTACCATCGTTAATTTCTTGTTGAGTAAACCATTCTACATGGTTTCCTTTTACCAGTTTGTTCCAGAACATGGTCTGGTCTGAGCGGTCTTCATAACGGTCACCGTAAAGGCTTGCATCGCTAAGGCTAAAGATACTGGGGTTGGAATGGGTAGCCATTTGAGACCACTCCATACCGATCTGAGCCTGGGTATTGAAGCCTCCGGTGGTACCCAGGTGATAGTCGTAGCTATTGGAGATCTCATCGGAATAGATAAACTGCGCCTTGTAATAGCTTACGTCATACCCCTTTATAAAAGGGACCGTATTATAACTTCTGGTCAGCCAGTTGCCGGGCGCGGCCAGGCTGCCTGTTTCAGGCCGGTAAGGCTGGATACGGCCGGAAGCCCCCAGGCCAAATACCTGGTAATTGTCGTAAGCTATGCTGGTTACGGGATTGGCTGTATGATACTCCCCTTCAAACTGCGAATGCATATCGCTGACCACCGATATGGGGTTACTGGTAGAATTATTCGTGTAGTAGATATGGGCATAATCATTATTGCCGTTGTATTGCCTCAAGGCCTCGGTGGTGGGCAATTGAACGCTGTAGTTATTCTGGTCGTAATCGGTATCGCCCAGGTAGAGGCTGCCCAGCATGTATTCCGTCCGGCCTACGTCCAGCCAGTATCTTTGATCATAGCCAAAGAATTTCCTATTGGTCTTCACGGTCCAGTCGTTTACATTGGTCACCCGCGAAGTACCGGAGGTAAAAGAAGCAATGGCGGTGGAGGAGACCATGGAACCCACTACAGAAGAAGCTACCTCCCGCCCCACGGCCAGGGCAGCCTTACTGGCAGAGGCAGCAGCCGTAACAGCGGAGGAGGTTCCGATGGTTACTACACTCATTACGCTGGTCACCACTCCTACGGGGTCTACCGTGGTATGGTTGTTTTTACCAAAGGTGACCCCCAGGGCGGTAATACCTGTCTGGTTACCGAAACCCACCCTGAAAATGCTGAATAAACCGGCCGAGCCGCCCCAGTTGCCTTCGGAGTCCCAGCTTTTTTCGTACAGGCCGAATACATTGCGGTATTTGCTCCAGCCTCCGGAGTTGAACATATCGATATCCAGCTCTTCCCCTACAAAATCGTCAGGGAACTGGGATACCTGCCGCAGGATCAGGCCGGGATTCAAAGCCCAACCCAGGCCTGTCCAGGAGGCTTCGTCTTCCATTTTAATACCGGAATGGTAGGAGAGGGGCAGGGAAAAACCGCCCTCCGGGCCTGGTACATTCACCAAAGGGATGGAATAAGCGAGGTCGCCTGTAATAAGGTTTACCATATCACTACCGGCCGAGCTTTCGTAGCCGGTAAATTCGGGCTGTATGGTAGCTCCGGTAAGGGCCCAGGATACGGTGGGAAAAAAGGTGGCATGGAGGAAAATGAGCAAGGCCAAAATGCTGAAGGCTGGCAGGGTTCTCTTTTTCATAAGGTTTAATTAAAGGCGGTGTTTTTTATTCTAACGTTAAATTTTTGGAAATTCTTACTGCGAAATTTAAAACTAATTTTTTCCCGGGTAAAAGGGTCATTGTAGTGTATCTCAAAAGTTCTGTTTTCATCTAATACTTTGACGGGAAATGAGAGTTGTATTCTCAGGTGGTGGTAATGATCAAAAGTAGGGGCGAAATTGGTAGCTAAAGGGGCATGACTGTTTTCCTCACCCACTAAAATAAAAGTAGAGTTGCCCGGTAACACTATTTTTTGGATAGTGGCCAGGTATTTTTCTTTATCTGCTAATTGATGTAACAGCGGATTATCACCTGCAAAAGAGATCTCGAGGGCAAACAGAAGTACTTCCTTATTATTTTCCATACCGGGCATTAAGCGGTTGGGCTGGTAACGGATCTGATAGAGGAATCCCTGTTTTGATACAGACTGGCTAAGGCCATTTTTAGTATCTGCCAAATAGGCCAGTGCTTCTTCCCGGCTATCTATACGTTGGCAGGAAGCCAATACCAGGGTCAAAGCCATAATCGCTATTTGAAGGCTCCAGGGCATTTAAGGCTGGTTTTGGTTTAAAAGTTTCAGTATATCGTCTGTCACATCTACCAGGCTGTCGGCATAAACGATATTGCCAGTGGCATTAACACCAAATATTAGGGTGTAGCCATTTTTTTTGCCGTAATCTTTTATGGTGCGGTTTACCTCTTCGAGTATACCGGCACTCACTTTTTCATCTTGCTCCCTAAAATGGTTCTGATACTGGCGGCTCAGCATCTCATAACGCCTTTTAAGGGAATCGATTTTAGCCCTGTCGGGCTCGCTTTGCCGGCTCAAGTCCTGAATTTGCAATTTAAAAGAATCCAGGCTGGATTGGGCCTGTTGCATCCTGGCGGTCAATTCTTCGCCTATGGTCTTGGATTTGTAGTATTCGCGGATAATGCGGTTGCTGTCTACGTAAGCCAGCTTATTTTCAGGCTGACAGGCCAGGATAGTGATGGTGTAACAAAAAAGTAGAGCTTTTTTCATCAAAAAGTAGTCTTGAAAAACGAAGCTAATAAAAGCATTTTTGTTGAAAAAATGCCCTGAAAAATTCGCAAATTTGGAATTCGTTATCCAGTAAGGCTTTCAGAGCTATTTTTGATAAAGCTTTTTTATTGTTTCAACTTTGTTTTGTAAGAGGTTTGTGTCAAATTTCTCAAGTTATTTTTTTGCTAAATTTTTTAAGGATGCTTTGGTTCAGTAATTCTTGCCAGGCTCTGGTATCTCTTCGGTACAAAGTATGAGATCGCGGGTGTTTCGACTGTGCTATTAGTTTAGCATTCGAAGACCAAGCAGACAAGGTGAAGCGGATAACCAGTATCTCCTTTCACTCTTTCAGACCCCTCAATACTTCGGGGTGACCTGTGGCTAAAAGTTTTGTCAGGCTGAGTATTCCGGCTTTGCCGGGATGTATCGAAGCCCGAGTATGGCAACGTCTTCATTTTCACCCTTCGACCTGCCTGCCGAAGGCAGGTACTTCCTTCTCTACGTTCAGGATCACTCAGGGTGACTTTCGGGTAATTCTTCATGCCGGACGAAGCATGGCGGAGACCCGGCATCTCTTCGTTATGAGGGGTGAGATCGCGGCTTTTCACCTGGTTTCGCCCGCGATGATCTTTTGCAGGCGTTTTATGCCGAAGGAATATTACAGTTGCTGGCTGTCGTTCCGGCCTTCTGTCAGGCTGAGTATTCCGGCTTTGCCGGGATGTATCGAAGCCTGGGTATGGCAACGTCTTCATTTTCACCCTTCAACCTGCCTGCCGAAGGCAGGTACTTCCTTCGCTCTGCTCAGGACCACTCAGGGTGACTTTCGGATAGTTTTTCATGCCGGGCTTACCTACGGCAAGCAGGCTCGATCCGGCATCTCCTTCTTTGAGATCGCGGGCCTGCCTGCGGAAGGCAGGTCTTCATTTTGTTGCGCCCGCGATGACGATGAACAGGTCTAGTACCAATAAGGAGGCCGCTGGTATTGCTGGATCCTGTCCTGTTCATTTTGTTCCTGCTCTATGTCTTTGGAGTTGTAGATGTGGCCGTTGCGCCAGGATTCAATGGCCTGCCCCCAGCCATAGCGGTAATCGGGCATACGGTCGAGGTAATAGTCGTTTTCTGAAAAGGGGTTACTCACCCGTATAAAATTGAAGCGGTAAGAGAGGGAAGAGGCTTCATCACCGTAAACCCAGGCTTCGCCAAAACTGGAGCGGAATACTTTGTTGGGCGGTCCGTAAATAACATAGATGATACCGCGATCGCTTTTCCAGCCTTCCAGGTAACTGCTGAAGTAAAAGTTGGATTCCTGCACCCGGTTGTAGAATTCGGCCAGCAATACCCGGCTGCGTTCGATACTGCCGGCCCGTTTAAGCCAAAATTCATCAACTTTTTCCTTGATCTTTTCCGGATCGTTCATCACTTCGTTCAATTCCTTATACTCCCTGCTGGTGGTGAGATAGCGGAGAGGCGGTCCCAGTTGTACTCTTTTAGCTATGTAGGGAAAGGTATTGTAAAAGGAAAAAACCGTATAACCCTCCCAGCTGCTGGTATCTAACCTGAAGTGATAAAAACCTCTATCGGACAAAGTGATCAATTCGCCATAGGAAATTTTGTAAGTAGTATCCGGGCTGAGCTCAAATGATTCGGAAGAGGCGTTGGAGTAGGGAGGTAAGGCGAGGGGGAAGTTTCTGGAGTAATAACTCACCCAGTATTCTTCGGGAGCCTGCCCGCTGTAAATGAGTTTGAAAGGGGCATCGGAAGCAATGTGATTTTTGAAGATCACGTTACTGTCCGGGTCTAAAAGCATAAAATTTTGACGGTTAGCCGGGGAACTTTTGTCAAGGCTGATGAAATTCTCAAAAGAAACTTCCCTGATCTCATCGTTCATGAGAAGACGCAGAATGTAGTTTTTATCCTCACTACCCGGAGGGGTATTGATATCAAAATAACCGATCAATGCTTTTTGAGGCGGACGGGCTTCCACATCTTTAACATTGTAAGCCCCGCTGTCCAATACAGTGGTGTTCTCAAAAGAAGGGATCAGGTAATACGCTATATTGAAACTGGCGGTATAGTTATTATTTTCTGAGGAACGCATATAGAGCAGGTCCGAACTGTTTACCCGGTAATAAACCCGGGTTTTTTGATCGTTGAGGTGGTATACTACAAACTCGGGTTTCAATGCCAGTCTTTTGCTATCGTAAACATAAGAGAGGTTGGAAGACTGGAAGCCTTCTTTGGCCCGGCAGCCGTACAAGAGAAAAGATACGGCAAGTAAGAGGATAAGCGTATTAATCGTCCGCCTCTTCATCAGGTATATGGAAAGTATCTTCATCAATTTTTTTCTTGGTCGTAATTCCTAGTTGTTCTATTTTTTTGGCTTGTCGTATCAGGTTATCCTTGCCGTTGATCTTTTTAAGAGCATCTTCATAAGCGCTTTGAGTTTGATCAATGCGCTGCCCTATTTTACTCAGGTCTTCTGTAAAGTTCACAAATTTTTCCATCATACGGGTAGCCTGCCGTGATATTTCCAGGGCATTGCGGTTCTGGTACTCCGATTTCCAGATGCTGTGTATGGTTCGCAAAGTAGCCAGAAGAGTGGAGTTACTTACAATGACGATCCTTTTATCAAACGCATCCTGAAAGAGCTTATTATCGTGCTGAACGGCAATTAAAAAGGCGGGTTCCACCGGTACGAAAAGCAACACAAAATCAAGGCTGTTCTCACCTGTCAGGTTTTCATAGTGCTTGTCTGAAAGGTTTTTGACGTGAGCCCGCAGGCTGGCGAGGTGCCTTTTGAGGTTGGCTTCCGCTTCCTCAGCATTACCTGAAACGGTGTAGCTTTCATAGGCCAGGAGGGAAACCTTACTATCTACAATTACTTTTTTGTTATCCGGGAGGTGTACCACTACATCAGGCTGTAGCCTGCGCCCGTCTTCACCGGTATAACTGGGCTGTACCTCGTATTCCCGGCCTTTGGTAAGACCTGAGCCTTCCAGTATCTTTTCCAGTATTACCTCGCCCCAGTTTCCCTGGGCTTTAGAATCTCCTTTGAGGGCTTTAGTGAGGTTTTCGGCATCTTCACTCAATTTCCTGTTGAGGTCCAGCAGGTTTTTAACCTCAGTTTTAAGGGTAATGCGTTCTCTTTGCTCCTTTTCGTAGCTTTTGTCTACTTTTTCTTCAAAGCTTTTGATCTTTTCAGCCAGCGGGTTCAGGATATGGTGTAATTGCTCCCGGTTACCTTTTTTAAAGATCTCACTTTTTTCCTCCAGTATGCGGTTGGCCATCAACTCAAAATCCTTGCGCATTTCCATTTGTCTTTTTTCGATCTCCTGCTGTTGCTGACCTAGTTTTTCGCGCAGGTTCTTGGCCTCGGTTTGTTCCTTTACCAGGGCATTATTGGTTTCATTGAGCTTGTCCCTGGCTTCATGCAGTTCTCCGGCCAATTTTTCTTTTTCATCTCTTACCAGTTGGTGAATGTTGATGTCCACCACTTCTTTCCGGTTTTTTTCTGTGAGATAACGAAAAATAAAAACTCCCAGCAATACTCCGGCTACCAGGGCAATTATTATGTAAAGCGACTCCATATTCGATCAAAAACGGTTTACGTATCCAAAATGAATTTTTGACGTGCGAAAGTCAAAAGGGTTAACATTATCCCTTCCCAGGGCGTAAAAAAGGGAGAAGATGCCTCCGGCCGTGCGGAAGTTAATACCTGCTCCGATCCCTACAAAAGTATTAGCTGTAAAGGAAGTAATCGAATTTAATTCAGAATAGGCCAAATCGGAAAAAACAGTGAGGTAATCAAATTCACCGATCATATAACGGTATTCCAGGGTTCCAATGCCATAAGCAGAGCTGAAAATACTTTGCTCATTAAACCCTCTCAGGGTTTTTAACCCTCCGATGCGGTAAAGCTCGTTCAGGAAAAGAGATGAGCCATAGAGACTGGCTGAAAGCAAACCAAATTTCATTACGTGCCTGCTGCTCAGTTGCCAGTAATAGTTTTCTTCAATTTCCCAGCCATATTGCTGTTGATTGCCGGCCGCTGTATTACGAGTGCCGGAAAAACCAAATACTTTTAAATAATTTCCTTTGGTAGGCACCAGTATCCTGTCAGTTTGATTGATTTCAGCCCCCAATTTGTATTTAACCGTGTTAAAACTGCCCAGGTCGCTGGCCACTCCTTCTGCCTGTTGTGTTAACACATTGGATGAGATATAATCAATTCCGCCACTTACGAAGTTCCTTCCCTCCAGGAGGTATTTAAGAATGCCGTTGATCCGGGTATTTACAAAAGAGCTATCCTGCCTGAAAATTTCCAGATCGGCTTCCAGCCAGAAAGGGGTGCGGAACAAATAAGCAAAACCCAGCCCGATATTGAGAGACTGGACATTGTCATCCGGCCTGCGCCAGCGGGCTTTGATCTCTTCCCCCGTTTTGAAGGTGTTGAGCAAACGAAGCTGAAAATCCCCGTTAAAACTCACATCTCCGTTTTCTGCGGTATTCAGACCAATTACCCCATCTATCTGGTTACTCTTTACCTCTTCGGTATAAAGGTACAGGGTAGTCTTATCCTTTTGAAAAGCCACTGCGGGATTGCGGCTGAAGCGCAGGTATTCCACTTGCCTGATCAATTCGGGGACCTTTTTCAGATAAGCCTCGCTGTAAAGCATTCCTCTTTTAAAGCCGAGGTCGTAACGCAGCACATTTTCTGAAAACTTGTTGTACCCTTTAACAGTAATGCTGTCGAAACGGATCAAGCTTCCCGGCTCAATGTACAAGTTGGCGTACAGGGTGTCACCTTCAATCCTTTTGTCGTTAAATTGTGCCGTAGCAAAAGGATAACCCCGATTTTCAAGAAAACGGAGGTATTGATCAGTATAAGCAGCCAGGCTGGCAGGGGAAACAACTTCTCCTGATAGATCAAAAAAAGAAAATTCAGGCAATAAAAAACTATCGGGATAGGAGAGTTTGAGTTTTCCCCAATTCAGTTTTTTACCGGTCTTCAGATAAAGGATGGCAGTGGTATCCTCAAAACTTATTTGCCCTTCTGATAGGAGATAACCATTCCCGCGGAGAGTGTTTTCGGTTCTCTTGGCCAGCTGTATAACAGAATTACTGTCCAGATCCTGATGGTATACAGGTTTTACCAGCTCAAGGATCTCCGCCTTTTCACTTTCAATAGTAAGATCAAATTGTTTGTCTTGTGCCTGCAGGGAAAAGAAAGATAAACTTATGAGGATGGAAACGACCCATTTCATGCGAGTTGCCAATCTATGGGATCTTTACCAACTGAGCTGAGTAATTCGTTTGTTTTTGAAAAATGACGGCAGCCAAAAAAGCCATTATCTGCCGAATAAGGCGAAGGATGAGCTGCTTCCAGGATAAAGTGCTTGCTTGCATCGATCAACTCCTTCTTACTCTGGGCGAACTTTCCCCACAAAATAAAAACGGTGTTCTCCTTTTTATCAGAAATGGTACGGATCACCGCATCAGTAAAGTTTTCCCAACCCCGGTTTTTGTGAGAACCTGGCTGTTTTTCCCTTACGGTTAAAACCGTGTTGAGCAGTAATACTCCCTGATGTGCCCAGGGTGAGAGGTCACCGCTTTGAGGAATGGTATAGCCGAGGTCGCGCTGTAGTTCTTTAAAGATATTTTGCAGGGAAGGAGGTTGCCTGATACCAGGAGAAACAGAAAAACAGAGGCCGTTGGCCTGGCCATAGCCGTGGTAGGGGTCCTGACCCAGAATAACCGCTTTAAGTTGGTCAAAAGGGGTATAATTAAAAGCGGAAAATATTTTTTTTCCGGGTGGGAATATCCTGTAGGTGGATTTTTCATTCACCAAAAACCCCTTTAACTCAGAGAAGTATTCCTTTTCAAATTCTCCTCTTATAACCTGCCACCAGCTTTCTTCAATATCGGGTTTTCTCATACTCATGCTGTACTAATCAATTTATTTTATAGTTATATTATTGCAGCTTACCGCAAAAGGCAAAATAACTAACTTTGCTTGGTTACGAAATTATAATAAGGTATCGTACTGACATGAAAAAAGTAATTGTAGTATTAGTATTGATTACAGCCGGAGTTATAGCACAATCCTGCGGCTCAGGAGAAAAATGCCCTGCCTATACCAAAGCTCCGGTTGAAAACGGAGAGGTGAAGGCATAATGAGGTTTATTGATTTTACTTCTGAAAGTCAGATTGATGAGATAAAAGAGAGATCAGCTCACTTGAAAGGTGTTTTGATCTTTAAGCACAGTACCCGCTGTGCGATAAGTTCTATGGCGTTTAGCCGCTTTTCAAGAGGTTGGGACATTGAAGAAAATGAGATTCCCGTCTATTTTCTGGACATCCTTAACTACAGAAGGTTGTCTGATCAGATAGCTGTCCATTTCAACGTGCAACATGAGTCTCCACAATTGTTGTATATTAAGGATGGGAAATGTACTTACCACCCATCCCATAACAGCATATCACCGTCTGTTGTAAAAGATTTGGCTTATGGTTAAAAAATTTCTACTTCTTTGTCTGGCATTTTTCTCCACTGCTTCTATATACGGGCAGTTGGAAACATCAGCTGATTTTAAAAGGCAGGTTTATGACCGTGAGTATACCGGAGGCATTATATTTCACTCTAAAGGTTATGGTTTAAACGGCAGATATTTGAAGTATATAGACGGTTATAATAAACAAGGTCTTGAAATAGATCTGGTGAAGCTTCGCCACCCCAAAGAGATCAGAACTCCCAACCAGTTTTCCAATAGCTCCCGGGGCTATGTTTACGGCAGGGTAAATACCTTTTATGCCGCCAGGGTAGGGTATATCAGAGAAACTATTCTCTTTGATAAAACAGACAAGGGGAGTTTATCTATTTCATTGATCACCAGTGGCGGTCTTTCCCTGGGTTTGCTTAAACCGATTTACGTGCAAGTGTACCGTCAGTCCAATAATGGGCAGGGCTTTGAAAACTTTTTAGTAACAGAACGGTACAACCCTACTAACAATTCGGGGTCTATTATTTACGGAGAAGCAAACTTTTTTAAGGGTTTGGGAGAAACCGCTTTAAAACCAGGTATTTATGCTAAGGTTTCTGCCAATTTTGACTTCGACCTGCTCGATAAAAAAGTTACTTCACTGGAAGCAGGAGTTATTTATGACTATTATTTTGCCGAGGTCGAAATATTTTTTGAGCGAGCCAATGGCGGAGATATAAACTTAGCTGGTTTTTTTCAGTTATACTTTGCAATAAACTTTGGATATAAGAAGAATTAATGAGTGTAGAAGTTTTAGAAAAAGAAGTTAGTTCAAAAAGAAACGGGAAGCCCCGCTGGCTGAGGGTGAAGTTACCTACCGGTGAAGGCTTTAAGGGAGTCAGAAAATTAGTAGACAATTACAATCTCCACACTATATGTGAAAGTGGCAACTGTCCCAATATGGGCGAATGCTGGGGTGCCGGTACGGCTACCTTCATGATACTGGGTAATACCTGTACCAGGAGCTGTGGCTTTTGTGCCGTTAAAACAGGCCGGCCTGAAGATGTAGACTGGGATGAGCCCGAAAGGGTAGCTCGCTCGGTAAAGCTTATGAATGTAAAGCACTGTGTTATTACTTCGGTAGACAGGGATGACTTACGTGATGGCGGCTCTATTTTGTGGGCTGAAACGGTAAAGGCAGTAAGAAGAATGAGCTCCCAAACCACTATGGAAACACTTATTCCGGACTTCAAGGGAGAAACGCGGAATATTGACAGGATAGTAGAAGTAGCACCGGAAATTGTAAGCCATAACATGGAAACTGTCCGGAGGCTTACCCGTAAGGTACGTATTCAGGCTCAGTACGACCGCAGTTTGGGAGTACTGAAATATTTAAAAGAGCAAGGACTTCCCAGAACCAAGAGTGGTATTATGCTGGGATTGGGAGAAACCGAAGAAGAGGTTATTCAAACCATGCGTGATTTGCGGGAGGCAGAGGTAGATATAGTAACCCTGGGTCAATACTTACAGCCTACAAAAAAGCATTTACCTGTAACAGAATACGTTGCTCCCGAGCAATTTGATAAATATAAAGAAATAGGACTTGATATGGGTTTCAGGTATGTAGAAAGCGGACCTTTGGTGCGTTCATCTTATCATGCCGAAAAGCATATGTTTTAAGTCTGTAATATATATTTGTAACCCTTTCGTTAAAATTTAATTGTTAAACAATGAAAAAACATATACTATTTGCTGGATTATTCGGACTTGTAGGCTTGAGCCTGTTAGCTGTTGGGTGGGGCTTTCTTTCTTTTGAGAAAGAATACTACCAGCCTCGCGAAAATACTTCAGTCGAATACAATGATGCGCGTGGCTATGCGGCCTGGCTTAACAATATGAGAGCTAACCAAAGTACCGGTAAAATTGACCCTCAAGCAGTAGCAAAAGCACGCCAGCAACTAGATTTACTAAAAAGTAAGAATAAAACATCTGCCAAATCCTTCACCTGGGGAGAGATGGGGCCTGATAATATCGGAGGCCGTACCAGAGCCATCATGTTTGATAAGGACGATTCTGATATCATGTATGCCGGAGGTGTAAGTGGTGGGCTTTTCAGAAGTCCCAATGGTGGCAGAAGCTGGGTTAAGATAAATGATTTTCAGGAAAATCTGGCGATAGTAAGTATCTGTCAATCTGCTGATGGTACGATATACTACGGAACGGGAGAAGGTATGTATTATTTTGACTCTGGTGAGGGAACAGGCGGTATCTTAGGAGGCGGTATTTTTAAATCTACCAATGCTACCGGTACCAGCTTTCAGCAAATTTCTTCAACTATACCCACCGGTAGGGGAAGAGACTGGGCTTCGGTAGGAAAGCTGGTTGCCGATCCTATGGATGCCAATATCATCTATGCAGGAACTAATAATGGTTTATGGAAAACTACCGATGCCGGAAGCTCATTTACGCAAATAACACTTACTGTTCCTAATTCCAATCCCTCTCTACCACCAATAAATGCTACAGACCTCACAGTTACAGATATGATCATGACAGCTTCCGGTACGCTTTGGTTTAGCATCGGTAGTTTTATTTTTAAATCAACAGATGGGAATAATTTTACCGAAATTACCAGTGACAATCCAGGCTTTACTGATATTCCCCGGTCTGGCGGAAGAAAACGTATGGCTGTTTCTCCCGAGGATGAAAATTACGTATATTTTGTTTACACTACCGCTGGTGGAGGGCCATTTGGAGGTGCGGCCGGAGGGCAATTTGACAAGGCTTATCAATCAAAGGACGGTGGTCAAACCTGGCGGGAAATAGGTTCCCGCAGTTCCTTCCTCAATCCGCATAACCTGCAAGGTGATTATAATCATTCTGTGGCAGTTTCACCTATTGACAAAGAAAGAATTTTTGTAGGAGGTGTTACCCTTTGGGAATGGAGCGAGGCCAACGGCTGGCTTCAGGCAGCCAGTCTGGCAGGTTTTCCCGGATCACAACTGTATGTACACGCAGATAATCACAACATCATATTCCATCCTAATGATCCTCAAACAGTTTTTGTTACGAATGATGGCGGGATCTTCAAATCAGATAACAACGGCTTTACCTGGAGTTGGGAAGTGAAAAACTATATAACCACCCAGTTTTATGCTATTGACGTTGGTCTGAATGGAGATGTAATGGGAGGAACACAGGATAATGGTACCATTTATATCAATCCGGCCGGAATATTTCCCAAAAATGGCTTCGACACTCCGGGAATCAATTACAGAGGTGTTACAAGAGATGGTGATGGTGGTTATGCTGCTATTTCTAAACTCGATCCCACCATTATGTTTAAAGAGATGCAATATGCCGTTATGGGCCGCTCTATTGATGGCGGGGAATCCTACAATGAAGTTTACAATTTTGACCGCATGGATCCCGATGGACTTTCTGAAGCTTCCCGGGCTACCGGCTTTGCTGAGTTTATTGCTCCCTTTCTTTTATGGGAAAAACTCGATGATCCCAACAGCCGGGACTCGGTAACCTTTAAAGCGGATAGTGCTTTTGTTAGCCTGGGCTTTGGAAATGGCGATACTACTTATTCGGGAATTCTGAGAAGACCCCAGAATTCAGCCATATATGTTCCAGAAGGCCTTAGAATAATAGCAGGTGCCCAGGTAGTTACTTCAGATGCTCAGGGAAATCTTTCTGGCGATGGCAGTGGAACGTTTGATGATTCAGCCGGAACATTTACGGTTATATTTGATGATCCGGTAAGCCTTGAGATCATCGCCAAATGTGCCGTTAGATATGACGCCAACAGTGTGATTGAAGTTAACAGTGAAACAAATGACATTCCGGTTAGCTATACTTTACCTTTTAGTCTTAATCCCAATGATTCTATAAGAGTACAGGATCCCGTGCAGTCTATGTTCTTTGTTGGTTTAAGAGGGAGGAGTGCAGCCCCGGCTACCACTAACGAAGAAGGTGGTATCTGGATGGCCAGGGATGTTTTAAGCAATAAAACATCTACCCCTACCTGGTATCATATAGGAGAAGTGGGAGTTGGAAATGGTCCTCAATGCATGGCTGTTAGTGATGACGGTGATATGCTATACGTAGGAACGAGTAATGGAAGGGTATACAGATTTTCAAACCTCAGTGCTGCCAGAGATTCAGCCAGTACAGAAATAGATGACGCATACAATGGAGGTACATTGGTTACCCCTAATTCTTCAGTAATTCAGCGTACTTTGATCGGTACTTTCTCCGGCAGGGCCATCACCAGTATTTCAATCCATCCAGATAATAAAGACAAAGTAGTGATTACAGTGGGTAATTACGATTTTTCCGACTATGTCTATTATTCCAGTAATGGCACTCAGGCAATTCCTAGCTTCAGTCCTGTTCAGGGAGACCTGCCTGAATTTCCGGTATATTCCTCGACATTTGATTTTACTGATCCCAACGAGACCCGTGTACTAATAGGTACTGATTATGGTGTATTTGTTACCGATGACATCACCAATATCCCTGTTAGCTGGGAGCAATCAAATGATGGTATGGCAAATGTTCCTGTATTCTACATGCTTCAGCAGAAAACTATCAGATTTGACCTGAAAGGCCCTGATGATTTTGAAGGGGGAATTTATATAGGAACCCATGGCAGGGGAATATTCCAATCCAACTCTTCTGCCCGATACATTGGAATTGAAGAGAATGATATTTCCGACAATCAGAAAGCAGAGGATAATGATCTGCTAAATATCTTCCCCAATCCAGCTGAAGACAATATCAATATCAGCGTAGCATTGGAAGGCAGGTATGATGTCAACCTATCGGTAAGAGATATAAGTGGCAAGGTTGTTAAATCTGTTAGCTATGACAATGTAACACAAGATGTTACAGAGCTGCCACTTGATGTGTCCTTCTTGAAATCAGGTGCTTATATAGTAACTGTACAGTACGGCAGGACTGTCAAAACAGGAAAGCTTATTAAGAGATAAACAAATCAGAATTATTTTTTGATGTTAAAGCCTCACCTTTGCGTGAGGCTTTTTTTATACTGCATGAAAAACATAACAATAGGAATAAACGGCTTTGGCAGAATTGGAAGATCGTTGACCAGGGTACTGAAAAAATACCCGGAAATAGAGATTAAAGTGGTGAACGATCTTGCCGAAACGGATAACCTGGCTCATTTACTCAAATACGACAGCATTCACGGAAGGTATGAAGGAACCGTGGAAAGCAAGGGAGAAAAGCTGATCATTGACAATAAAGAAATAACAGTATTTCACGAAGCAGAGCCTGGAAATATACCCTGGGGTGATTTTGGAGTGGATATAGTAATTGAGGCAACCGGTAGGTTTAAAACAAAAGCGCAGGCTTTACCTCACATAGACGCAGGCAGGGCTAAAAAGGTAATTTTATCGGCCCCTCCCCAAGACGATACAAAAACCATTGTATTGGGTATAAATGACCATTTACTGGATGCCGGTGATGACATAGTATCCAATGCCTCCTGTACCACTAACTCAGCCGCTCCTCTGCTCAAGCTGGTAGATGATTTGTGTGGTATCGAACATGCTTACATAACGACCGTACACAGTTATACTACTGATCAGCGCCTGCAGGATGCTCCTCATAAGGATTTTCGCAGGGGAAGGGCGGCTGCAGAATCTATTGTACCTACCACTACCGGGGCTGCTAAAGCTATAACAAAGGTTTTTCCCCACCTGGAAGGACGGATAGGAGGAGCAGGTATCAGGGTACCAGTGCCTGACGGCAGTCTTACCGATATTACTTTTACGGTAAAGAAAACTTTTCCGGTAGAAGTGATCAATCAGACTTTTAAACAAGCTTCAGAGGAGGACGCTTTAAAACAATATCTTGGATATACCTCTGACCCGATAGTATCAAGAGATGTTATAGGAAGCCCTTATTCCTGCTTATTTGATGAAGCCCTGACTTCTGTATTGGGAAGAATGCTAAAAGTTGTAGGTTGGTATGACAATGAGATGGGTTACAGCCACCGCCTGGCCGACCTCATTCTCAAATTAGCCTAATACCTCTTTCAACTTAGCCTCTAACTGAGCTCCCCTGAGGTTAACTGCTATCACTTTACCATCGCGGTCAATTAATACCGTGAAGGGTATTCCGGTAAAACCGAAGCGCTGAACAACAGAGGAATTCCAGCCTTTAAGCTCACTTACGTGATTGGGCCAAAGCAGGCCGTCCTGGGCAATGGCTTTTTCCCAGTCTTCTTTTGGAGTAGTTTGCTGAGGTAAACCGTCAAGTGAAACGCTGTAAACATCAAAACCTTTGGGGCTGTACTCATTGTACATTCTTACCAGGTTGGGATTTTCAACACGGCAAGGCTTACACCAGGCGGCCCAAAAGTCAACTAATACAACTTTTCCTCTCAGAGCAGAAAGACTATGTGATTGACCATCAGGACCAGTAAGTTCAATTTCGGGCATTACTTTACCCGGAGTTAAACTTCTCTCAGCCCGAAGCTTCATTTCAGTAACAGATTTTTTAAAACTCTCCGTGTGTTCACTACCCGGATAGGTTTCCTCAAGCCCTGCCAAAACCATCTCGTAGTATTCAAGATCTTCAGCTTCCTGAGAGATAAAGCTGAAATTCCCCAGTCTTTGAGAAAAAGCAAAAAGATTGGCCATGCTACCGGGCTTTTCTTCTACTATTGCTATAAGATCTGCTTTAGCGTCCTGCACAATGTTCTCAAAAGCAGAATCGAGTTGCATACGGATGACAGGGTAATTGCTGCTGTCTCTGTAAGTAGAGCTGACCTTTTCGAGGCTGTCTACCCTTTCCATAGCCTTTACCGTAATATTACTGATCAGTTTGATCCTTTCCGATTCTTCGCTGCCACTTACTGTGTAGTCGCGGGTTTTGTCTTTACCGCTAATATCGAGCTTGACATTCTCACCCGGTTTTACAAAAAGGGGAACAGCATATTGATCATCTGTTTGCACCGCAAAGAACTCTATAGTGCTTGTATCCTGGATGGAGAATTTATATTCACCTGAAACAGCGGCAGCCGTATCCAGTAATTTAAATTGACCTGATTCTATTCCCCCCAGATATAAAGTATCTATTCCTTCTTCCACCTCTCCTGAAATGAAAATGTTACCATTATTATTTGTGTCATTACAGGCAATAAAAGACAAAGGGATCAGTGCTACTACTACTTTTTTAAACATTGTATATTCTATTTATTGTTCCAGGTAATCTTTAACTAGTTTATTGGCTACTTTAGGGTCAGCTTTACCCTTTGAGAGCTTCATTACTTCTCCCATAAAAAGACCCAGTAAGCCTTTTTTACCATTTTTATACTCTTCTACCTTGTCAGGAAATTTTGCTACAGCCTGTTCTACCAACAGTTGTAAAGCACTTTCATCACTTTCCTGGATAAGATTCTTTTCCTGTGCCAGTACAGTGGGATCGCGTTCCGGTTCTTTCAGCAAAGCCCTGAACAACTCACCGGAGGCAGCAGAATTACTGACCTTATTATTGTCTACCATTTTAATTAGAGCCGCTATAGTAGAAGGTTTAAGCGGAAATTCCTCAATGGTTATGGCTTTTTCATTTAGATATGATTTTACCGTACCCATTATCCAGTTGGCAGCAGCTTTATAATTATTGGTATGTGAGATCAGATCTTCAAAATACAGTGCTATCTCTTTAGTATCTGTGAGCAGGTATGCATCGTATTCGTTCAGTCCTAATTTGCGGTATTTCTCAAAAAGCTCAGAAGGTAAAGGAGGTAACTCTTTTTTTACAGTGTCGATGTAATCTTGTGTAACTCTTACTGGTTGCAGGTCGGGCTCGGTAAAATAACGGTAGTCGTGAGCGTCTTCTTTGCTCCGCAACAAATTGGTCTTGCCTTTGGCTGCATCAAAGGTAAGGGTCTGCTGCTCCACAATTCCTCCGTTTTCAACCAGCTCTACCTGGCGTTCTATTTCGTAATCAATGGCCTTTTGAACATTGCGAAAGGAATTGAGATTCTTAACCTCTACTTTGGTGCCGAATTTTTCCTGGCCTTTGGGACGGACAGAAACATTGACATCACATCGCAGGCTACCCTCTTCCATATTGCCGTCACTGATCTCTAAGTAACGTACCAGTTTGCGCATTTCGGTGAGGTAGTTATATACCTCCTGCCCATTGCGGAAATCCGGTTCGCTGACGATCTCCAGCAGAGGTACACCGGCCCGGTTAAGGTCGATTAGAGTATTGAAAGGATCAATATCGTGTAGGCTCTTGCCACTGTCTTCTTCCATATGTATACGGGTGAGACGGATCTTTTTGGGATTTCCTTCCGCATCCTTTATCTCAACAAAACCGCCATTGCAAATTGGGGTTTCATGCTGAGTGATCTGGTAGCCTTTGGGTAAGTCTGCGTAGAAATAGTTCTTGCGGGCATATTCATTCATCTCCCTGATACCGCTTTTACAGGCAATACCCAGGCGAACGGCAAATTCTATGACTTTTTCATTACACATGGGCAAAGTTCCGGGATGACCTAATGAAACGGGGCTTACCTGAGTATTGGGCATAGCACCGTATTCGGTAGCATCGCGGCTGTAAGCTTTACTGAGGGTACTGAGCTGTACGTGAATCTCAAGCCCTATAACTGCCTCATATTTATCAGTTGCTTTTTCCATGGTACTTTCTACGGACGTGCAAAGAAACAAAATAGAGGTGGTATTGCACCAATTATATTCATTTATCAGGACTTAAAAGAGGGCTGATAGCCTCAGTTAATTGTTGCCGCCCGTCAAATAAAAAGTGTGTTTTTACCGGAAGTATAAAAGTCTTTCGATATAACTCAGGTATGAGGATATTTCTCAAACGAGACCAATCCTTCTCGGTAGTAATAACAGAAACAGCAGGGTTGGCTTCCAGGAAACCCTGCCAGTCTTTCAGGTCTTTTTGGTTATAAGGATAATGATCGGGATAATTGTAATGCTTCACAAGAGTGTAGTTTTTTTGGAGATAATCCAGCATGGCTTGTGGTTGGGCTATGCCGCTTATTACCATTATCTCTTTACCGGCATAAACTCTATCTCCTGAAACACTTATGGGTTCAGCATAATCCAAAGAAGAAAAAAGTACCAGGGGATGATCAATTTTTCTTTCTATTTTTTTTGCTTCTTCAATTTTCAGATCCGGAGAGCATTTTGTTACAACTACTAGATCAGCCCTTTTTCTTCCCGAAGGGAATTCTCTTAAATTTCCGGCCGGTAGTACCAGATCTTTATAGAAAGGAGAAGAAAAACTGGTTAGGAGGATATAAAATCCCGCCTTTACATAGCGGTGCTGGTAGGCATCATCCAGTAAGATCAGCTGTAAATCCGGATACTTATTGAGCAGGTAGTCTATTCCCAACTGGCGTTTTTCGGAAACGGCCAGCTTGATATTAGAGAATTTGGTAAACATTTGTAAGGGCTCATCGCCAATATCGTGGCTGGTGTGACCGGGCTTAGCTTCCAATAAGCCTTTGGTTTTACGGCCGTACCCGCGGCTTACTACCCCAATTTTATGTTTTTTTCCAAACAGTTCGATGAGGTACTCCGTCATGGGAGTTTTTCCTGTGCCACCAGTACTCAGATTACCTACGGCAATAACAGGGATGGAATAGCCCTTTGAAGGCAATAGTTTGCGGTTAAAGGCCACATTCCTCAATGCCATCACACTTCCGTATAGCAGTGAAAAGGGATATAATATCTTCCTCCAGTTTTTCATAATACTGATTGAAGGTAGTCTTTTATTTCAGCCAGCTGATGGGTATTGAACCATTTTATGTCTGGGTCTTTGCGGAACCAGGTCAGTTGTCGCTTCGCATATCTACGGGAATTCTTTTTTATTTCAGATATGGCTGTAGCCAAATCGTATTTGCCATCAAAATAATTGAATAACTCCTTATAGCCTACCGTTTGCAAAGCATTTTTATGGCGGTAGGGAAGCAAGTTTTTAGCTTCATCTATCAAACCGTCTTTCATCATTTTATCTACCCTTAGGTTGATGCGTTCGTATAATTCAGGACGGGGTAGGTCTAAGCCTATTTTGACAGTATTAAAATCCCGTTTTATTTTTTGGCCTTTACGGAGATTACTAAAAGCTTGCCCCGTAGAGCGTATAATCTCTAAAGCCCTGATGAGGCGTTGTGGGTTTTGTCGGTCGACCTGATTGAAATAAGCGGGATCTTTTTCATGTAATTCTTTTTGCAGGCTTTCTAATCCATATTCGGAAAACTCTTTATTTAACTGTTCCCTTATGGCTGGTTCCACTTCAGGCAGGTTATCAAAACCTTCTGCCAGAGCTTTCATGTAAAGCCCGCTTCCACCTACCAATACTGTATTTTGATATTTTTCCGATAACTTTTTAAGCTGAAGGAGGGCCTGTTCTTCAAAATCCCCGGCACTGAAGTCATTTGTAATGCTTAGTTGAGCAATGAAATGATGTTTTACTCTTTGAAGTTCTTTTTCATCTGGAGGGGCAGCCCCAATCTTTAGTTCTTTGAAAAACTGGCGCGAATCAAAGGAAATGATCTCTGCGCCAAGCCATTCTGCAATTTCAATGGCTACACCGGTTTTTCCCACTGCCGTGGGACCGCATAT
>JANQHO010000092.1 GCA_028277105.1 Owenweeksia sp.
ATGGAAACCAGGCGGATGTCGTCAATAAAGTTGGGGGCTGAAAGGCCGGCATAGGTGCCAGAACCACCCAGTATTTTCCCGGATTCCCCAAAAGGGGTGATCAGTTCGTCAAAGGCTACGGTGCCTACTACCAGAAGACTCATTTTTTTAGCTTTTTAAATTTGCGGCAAATATTGTGTAATTTGCGGAAAGGTGCTAATATTGTAGCCCGTTTTTCAGGATAATATTCCTCCTTAGCTCAGTTGGTTAGAGCATCTGACTGTTAATCAGAGGGTCGCTGGTTCGAGCCCAGCAGGGGGAGCTAATAAGTCTAATGTCAGAACAAAATTATTCGACCCAGCAAAAAATCTGACCCTATCGAGTTGGCCTTAATCCTTTGCCCCAGGCGGGACTTGAATCCGCACGGATATTTCTGCCCACGGGATTTTAAGTCTATTTAGTATTATTTCATCCCTTTCTAGCCACAATGCTCACTGCATTTAAATGACTTCTGTATTTGCTGAATATTTTCCGCATGGCCAGGATGCGTTTTCTTTCTTTAGGGTGGGTAAAGATATTGAAAGCTATCTTCAAGGTTCTGAAGAAACCTTCATCATCAATCATCCTTTTGGGTTCAAGTAAATGCATCGGATTGGTTTTGGTTTCTACAATTTTAAACCCTTCTTGTTCCAATAACTGGCTCCACTCCGATATAGTTAGAGGTCTGGCATTTACTCTTATGACCTGTGCCAATTCTCTTTGTATTTCAGCTTTCTTTTCTTCAGTCATGTCATCAGGCTGTAGCCCCAATTCATGGATACCGTAAAGACCTCCTGCTTTTAAAATGCGGAAAGCTTCTTTTATGATTTCAGATTTCCTATGGTCAGCCTGCATGGTTAGCATAGCTTCCCCATACACTTTGTTGTATGAGCTCTGTTGTAGGGTTGAGTTTGCTGCATTTCCTACAATTATCTCTCTTCCATTACCCCTTATCCTTTTTCGAAGAATGCTCGCAGCTTCTTCATTAAGCTCTATACCTGTATAAGTTTTGGGATTAAATTTCAATGCTATTGAAGCCGTAAAGCCCAGCCCGGGTGCAAACTCAACAGTATCATCACTTTGATTGATCTTTAAACTTTCAATAAGCTTATGGGTAAGTTCTTTACCACCAGGGCGCAATACTTTTTTGCCCATTTTGGCCAGTACCCAGTGCCCTTGCTGGGTATTAATTTTTTGGTTTCCCATTTGTAAGTCTTAAAAAGCGGCTAAGAAATACCTTTAAGTTTACTAATCATTAGTGTTACATTTCATTCATCTTACATTCTCTAATTGTTTGCTGTGAATTTTTCCATAAACTCATTCAATACAGAGTCGGTCTTTTTCTCATCCTCTAGCATTTGTTTTAAGGCAGGTTCTAAATCAGGCTTGCCTATTTTTTTAGCCAACAAAGCACAGCCATTATAACCGGCAATGTCGTGATGGTTGATGTGCTGAACTGAAATGGCAATTGCAACGTCCAGTATTTCATTCTTTTCAAATAGATCCAATGTGTCAATCGCTTCCTTTACCAATCCAGCAGTACCCTCACAATATTCTCCTTCTGGGTTTGCGCCTACTTGCTCTAAAAGTCTTTTAAGGTTTTCAAGATGGCCTTTATTGGCCTTGATGTCATCTTTTAAGATTTGCCTTAATCCACTGTGCGTACAAGCGGCATATAATTTTTCGAATGCCTCTTCTTGTTGTTGCGCGGCACTATATCGATCTTGAAGTTGATCGATGAACAGCTCTTCCAAATTGTTGATTTTGTTCATGATAATTTAATTTGTGTGATAGATTGATTGATTTATTGTCCTATAATATTTTTCACTCTTTTAGCATTGTCATATTTGGTCAAAGTCAGCCGTATGATACTGTTCTCATTTGCCTTCAACTCATGAGAGATACCTCCTTCCAGGGCAATTAAGTCCCCATTGTTCAATCGTGTTGTTTTATCTTGAACGTTAAAGTCAATATCACCCTCTATTAGCTCCACCACAATGGGGTATGGGGTTTGGTGTTCTTTCATGAGTGTTCCCTTTTGCATGGCAATACGGATCTCTTTCGTAAAATCTGTCTCAAGCAGTACCTTTATCAAAGGCTTATCGTTACTGTATTGAACATCTTGATAAATTGATGCTGTCTTCATTTTTTCTGATTTAGAAACTCCAGTTTACTCTGAAATATATAGGCAATGGATTTAGCTCTCAGCTTGGTATGCTCAGCAACAGCACCTTCAAAAAGCTTGTCGATGTTCTCATTAAAGGGGTTTAGCCAACGCTCAAAGTGTCTTTGCTCAACGGGTAAGTGCAAATGGGCTGCAAATGGGTTTCCTTTGTACGATTGCTCTCCAAAAATCAAGGTGTTCCAAAAGCTGTACATTTTAGGTAAGTGCTTATCCCAGTCTACTTTTGAAAAGTCATTAAATACATAAGAGAGTAAATCGTCTCGATTCACTTTGGCGTAAAATGAATCTACCATCAAGACAATGTCTTCATCGGTTTTAATATCCTGTTTATCGCCTTGCATAGGTTTCCCAATTGTTAACCGACTTGTATTTTGTGCTATACAATGCCTCCAAATTATCAGACCAGACTATAGAAAGCTGTACTGAATCTTCAACATTCAAACTTTTGAAAAACACCTGCAAGTATTCATCATCATGCCTGCCGACCCATCTTCGCTCTCCAACATGAAAACTCATTTTTTTAACATTCTTTTGGTTATATATTATTTGGGCATCACCAATAGTTAACTCTTTTTCAGCATTATAAAAATGACCCGAGATGGGCAAAATATCTCTTGTCTCATCATGGTTCAAGGCATACACATTCCAACCATGGTCGTCTGTTGCATCCGGGGCGGGTATGGCAAAATTGAAGGCTTCCCCCAATCCGTTTGTCTTGCACTTGTGCTTGTAGATCGTCAGAGTGCTATCGGTCTTTTCTTTAAAAAACAGCACATAGACTATATTATCTTCATCTTCTCCTATCCATTTATTCTTCTCTTTCTGGTAAGACAGCTTTTTCATCGTATAGTCAGTGGAATATACTTTGCCCTTCATGGTATAGGAAATACTATCCGGATAAAAGGTGTGGGTTGAAACTTGTTCTCCACCCATAAGGTCAAAAGCCCATACATAGCTTCCTTTGTAGTTGAAATCGTCTTTTCCGAATTGGTCTGAGAATTTGTTGGTTTCTTCTGAGCTATTTCTGTACGCACAAGAAGAAATTAGCATTGCTGCTAATACTATTTTGAGAGTTTTCATTTCGACTATTTATGGTAAGTATTCCAACCGTGATTTGCCGTTGTTGCATCATCAGGTACAGCTATGGTCATCCCTTCAGCTACATTTGATACAGTCTGCTTATAGAGGCTAAGTGAATCGTTCGTAACATTTTTGACAAAAATCAAATAATACTGATTGGCGGTTGTATGGCCTATAAAACGGTTATTCTCTGATAGAAATGTATCTCTCTTCATTGCATAATCCGCATTGCCAACAGGTCCTGTCAAAGTATATCGAATACTATCCTGGTAAATCCAGTAGCCTGCCGTATGAACATTTCCTGGCCCGGCCTCAAACTGACGTTGCCACGTCCCTGTATAAGGTATCTCTTCTCTTTGGTTTTGCAATGGCTGCAGTGGAGAATCATCTTCTTTGCTACATGCTACCCAAACAAGAATGGCTGCAACTAGTGATACTCTTAAAGCTGTCATTTTCTGTGGTTTTAAATTGTTATTTAGAACAATTCAAAATTACAACAGAGCTATCTAGCAAAAGATGATAAATGTCATTTAATCGACTTTTTGGTGATTAGGAGCGAGTCCTATTTTGTGAGTCTGATAACTTTAGAATTCAATCCTATCGGAATCCTGCTCCACATAAACCCTCATTCTCTTTACGTGTAATTGTATGGTTTGGTGTTTGTTGTTTCATTTACCTTATCTTTTGAATAATACGAGAATCGACTAGTACCTTTCTTCTGGTGCACCCGCAAATTCAAGACCTACAGCCTGGTCTCAGAAATGGCTTGGGTTTAAAACAGTCCTGACCATACTACAGAAGAACAATATCCGTTAATCGTAAGGAAATCCAGATTTATTCTGATTTTACATTATTACTACTAACCCTTCCTTATACTCTTTTCTTTTAATGAATAAGAAATATGAGAAAATTGCCCTTTTGGTTTTTTCCCTCCTCATTCTTATCCGGTTGTACTTGCTTTTTACACAACCAATAGACGTTGATGCAGCTACCACTTTTTACTATTTCACTTCTGCAGGCCTGGAACAATCCATCAGTTATTATCCCGCACCTAATAATCATGTGCTGCATTCTGTTTTAACCACCCTTTTTTATTACCCTGGTCCCTGGCAAACCTATCTGCTCAGGATACCGGCCTTCATCTTTGGTTGCTCATCTCTTTTTCTCTTCTTTGGCATAACAAAAAAATTATACGGTTTAATCCCATCATTAATAGCCCTCGCTTTTTTTGGGGTTTTGGAGCCTGTTCTCTATTACAGTTGCGTAGCCCGCGGATACTCCATGATTCTTTTTTTTACGCTGGCTGCAGTTGGTTTATGGCTAAAGAGTAACGACTTCAGGAATATATTTTATTCAGCTGTATATGCACTAGTATTGGGAATGGGTATTTATACTATTCCATCTCACCTCTATTTCGTTTTTGCTTTTTCTCTTGGTTTTGGAGTTTATTCTTTGGGCAAGCCCGGCTTTTGGCAAGCTATTTTCCGAATTAATGTCTACAACTTTTTAGGTATTTCATTATCATACTTTGCCTATAAACCCATTTTACGGCAACATGGAATTGAAGGTGTTATAGCCAATCAGTACACCAAGTCAAAGGGATAGATAGACCCTATGGAATGGCTGAAACATTTTCAAAGAGTAGGTGAGTATTATTTGATCTTTGAGGTCTGTATATTCATAACAGGGATCGTAGGGCTATTTGTCTTAATGCAAAGAAGCCGATATGGCAAACTCGGTTTGATGTCCGCTGTTATTTTGACGACTGCCTTCATTATACCTGTGATACACGGTACTTTACCTTTTGCGCGAACCTGGATCTTTCTTTCTCCATTCCTTATTTGGTTGTTATTAGATGTCTCCCGTTCATTGAAGGTAACCGGGTTTCCCATCGTCAGTAAGTTCAAAAAAACTGTTTTTGCGGCATTGCTTATCCTATCGGGTTTTTGGGGGTATAGCTCCCTGAATAATATTACCTGGTTTGGAATAATCCCCAATTATTTTCGCGACCTGGCTGATGCCCTCATTGAAAAGGGTTACGAAAGGGTCTACTTGCAAGATTATTATGCTTTTACTTTTTTACTCTATTATTACTCCAATACAAAACCTGAGGTCCGTGACAGTGTAAAAGTAACTGTTGATGGCAGGGAAAAATTGAGTAAAGATGAATGGATAAAGCTTTGCAATGAGTACGATGTAATGGTTTTTAGTGCGAGTTTTGCCAATGACTCCCTGGTAGGTAGTTGTGTAGTAGATTCTAACTGGACTTATGTAATTCTTGAAAAAGATGGTTGCGAATGCTTCAAAAATAAGCTAAATCTTTAACTTTATTTACATGAGAATTGACAAGTACCTCTGGTGTATCCGAAAATTCAAAACGCGCAGCCTGGCTTCGGAGATGGTAAAAAAGGAAAGGGTGAGCCTGAACGGGGAACTGGTGAAAGCTTCACGCGAAGTAAAAACCGGGGATACCATAGCCATCAAAAAAGACGGGGTTACTTATAGCCTGGAGGTGTTGGCCATTCCGACCTCGAGGGTAGGGGCCAAACTGGTGGAAAACTACGCCCGGGAAACTACTGCTGCCGAAGAGATCGAAAAGCTGGAATTCATCAGAATGATGCGTTCCATGAACCGCAAAAAGGGCAGCGGCCGTCCCACCAAAAAGGAACGCAGGGATCTGGACGATTTCGGTCAGGCTTGAAAAGAGATTGCGGGTCTACGCCTGCGATGAATCAGAAAGTAGGCAAGTTCCCACTTTGTTTATCTGCAATAATTACTCTTGAATGATCATGCCGGGCTATGACCCGGCATCTTAAGCTATGCAACAATTTTCCTGTTGAGATCGTGGCCATTTCGACCAGAGCCTGCTGAAGGGCTCAATGTGTCCGCTATGAGTTTTCTTCTGAAGAATCATCCTGCACTGGGCTATCTTTACACTGACCTGATCGGGTGTTTTGATATTTTTATTCAAAAGTTAGCTTTCCGCTTTTCCATAAAGGCAGTGGTTCCTTCTACAAATTCATCAGTGCCAAAGCACTTGCCAAATTCTTCTATTTCTACTTTAAAACCATTTACGCCTTCCTTATACCCGGCATTTACACTCCTAATGGCGCTGGAAATGGCCATAGGCGAGTTTTTGATCATTTTCTGGGCTATCCCCTCACAAAAACTTTTGAGTTCCTCCTGGGGCACCACATGATTTACCAGGCCTGTTTCATATGCCCGGTCAGCTTTTATCATTTCGGCTGTAGTGATCATTTCCAAAGCCCGGCCTTTACCCACCAACTGGGCTAACCTTTGTGTACCACCATAACCCGGTATAAGCCCCAAGCTGGTTTCGGGTAAACCTAAGCGGGCGTTATGAGAGGCTACTCTTATATGAGCCGACATCGCCAGCTCCAAGCCTCCGCCTAAGGCGAAACCATTAACGGCAGCAATTACAGGTTTGCTCATATTTTCTACAAAATCGAATAAAAGTTGCTGCCCCCGGGCGGCCAGTTCAGTTCCCTCACTTACGTTATAGCTGGCAAACTCCTTTATATCAGCTCCCGCTACAAAAGATTTTTCTCCGCTACCGGTAAGGATGATTACCCTTGTTTCAGCATCTTTTTCGGCATCAGCTAAAGCAGTATGCAGCTCAGCTATGGTTTCTTTGTTCAACGCATTGAGTTGTTTGGGGCGGTTAATGATGATCTGAGCGATTCTATTTTCTTTTTCAAAGATGATGTTAGAGTAAGCCATATCGTAATATATTGAGCATTCAAAGTAATTAAAAAAGCCGCTTAAGCGGCTTTGGGTAAAGATATTTTTGCTTTGCTTAATTCAGGGCAAAAGTAACAGTTACTGTGGATGTCATAACCACTTTGGAAGGCAATAGCATATCTGATAGTAAATTTGAATCTATACTAATATAATCCTTGTTGTGCCGGTCACCCATCATTTCTTTTACCATTACTGCTTTACCCAGTTTCATTTCCATTTGTACAGCCAGTGATTGAGCTTTTTTCTGGGCATTTCTGTAGGCATCGCCCATTAGTTTATTTTCTTCCTCCTCCTGGTTTTTGATCATATATTTAATATCAGCTATACCGCTTATACCTTTGCCCATTATATCTTCTAAAATATCTTCATAGGCCAGCAAGCTGTCTATCTCGAAAGAAACGTATTGCATGGAAATGTACTCGTATTCTTCATTAATGCTATTCCAGCGTGGCTTCACCTTTACAGAAGTAACCCTGGCATTTCCTGCTCCAGAGCTCATTTCAATATAAGCCAGTACTTTCTCCATCATATCACTGGTTTTATCCTCAGCTTTTTTGGAGGAGCCTTCTCTGTTCTGTATGTAAGCTTCCACACTTATTTTTTGCGGTTTGATCTCTTTGGTAGAAGTTCCCATCACTTCTATAGTAGCCTGTTGGGCAAAAGCCGTACTTGTAGCCAGTATTAATGCTAACAGGCTTACTTTGAGGTTAAGTCTTGTAATCATTTTGGTGGATTTAGATTGTTGTAAGTTACTGCCTGTAAATATAATAAAGTAAACAATCAAAGACTTTTAGCCCAATCACAAATTGATTGATTACATCAGGGGAATTAGGCTGTTGGCTGTAACTCACCCGTGAGGGGTAGTTCAATATGAAAAACTGTTCCTTTTGACTCTTCGGTTTCAAACCATATCTCTCCTTTGAAACTGTCGATAATACTTTTTACCATGGCCAGGCCCAGGCCCATTCCTTTGGTTTTAGTGGTAAAACGAGGTTCAAATATTTTATCCCGTTGATCAGTTGGAATACCGCTGCCATTGTCTTCTACAGCTATATTAACCACTTCTCCGGTTTTACCTACACTTACTTTTATTATGGCCTCCCGCCCCTCAGGGATAGACTGAATGGCATTATTGATAAGATTGTTCATTACCCTTACCAATTGATTTTTATCAGCCCTGATCTGCAGCTCGGGATCTTCACAATGAAATTCAATTTTATAGTCGGGATAAAGACCGGTCGTTCTTTTAATGATCTCTTTAACCGGGAATTCTTCAAACTTCATTTCCGGCAAACTGGCAAAACGGGAAAAGGCTTCAGCTATATTGCTCAGAGTATCTATCTGGCTGATCATACTATTGGTAAATTCTTTCAGCTTTTCAGGATTTTCCGTTTTAAGGCTTTTTTCCAGGTATTGTACGTTAAGTCTCATAGGGGTAAGCGGGTTTTTTATTTCGTGTGCCACCTGCTTTGCCATTTCTTTCCAAGCGCTTTCCCGTTCAGTTTTAGCCAGTTTCACCGCGCTGTTTTCCAGTTCTTGCATCATGCGGTTATATTCGTCTACCAAGGCCCCCACTTCATCGTCAAAACGCCATTTTAGCGGAGGGTTAGACTCGTTGATCTTCGTATTCTTGAGCATATCTCCTATAGTTTGGAGAGAACCGGTGATATAATTGGAAAGAAAATAGGCAATAAGCCCGGCCGCGATAAAAAGCAAGAAATAAATCTCACTCAACCGCATTAAAAAGTCTGACAGATCCCGTTGTTGAACATTCTCTGTATCAAAATATGGCAGATTGATAACAGCAATCGGCTTATCCATATAATTGCGGATATAGTCGAAAGTAGAGATGTAACTCAACGAATCTCTTTTTGCTTTTATAATGAGTTGTTCGGGGCTTCCGCGCAACTCTTTAAGCAGCTGTTCTTCCAGGTGTTCAGGAACAATTCCCTTTTCGTACAGCTCCGGACGGCTGCTGATAAGCAAATTGCCGTTCATCCCGTAGATGTTGATGTCCATACTATTGATGTCGGCCAGCTCGCATATTTTGGTATCAAACATTTTCACGATGCTGTCGGTATGGGTCGTGAGAGGTTGATCTCTCAGAAAATAATCTATGGCTTCGTTGATGGCGTATTCTTTTCGTTTAAGCCTTTCCTGATGATACAGGTTATTCTGGTTTTTGAAGTAATAAAAAGAGATAGCCCCGGTGAGAAAAAAGGATATCAGGATGATCAAGATCATCGAAAGAAATATCCTGAGCCTAAGTGTTAATTTAAAACGTTTCACCTGATGAAAATAAAAAACCCCGGTAATACCGGGGTTTACTATCAAAATGTGTTCCTTTTATCAGCCGTTCAATGCCTCGGCTCCTCCAACAATTTCCAGGATCTCATTGGTAATGGCTGCCTGACGGGCTTTGTTGTAATCCAACTTGAGCGTTCTTTTGAGTTCACTGGCGTTATCCGTAGCCTTATGCATGGCTGTCATACGGGCTCCGTGTTCAGCTGCATTACTATCTAATGCCGCTTTAAACAATTGAGTTTTCAGTGATTTGGGGATCAAATCTGTCAGTATCTCTTCCTTGTCGGGCTCGTAAATATAGTCTGCCGTTTGATGGCTCGCCTCATTTTTCACCTCTCTTACCGGAAGAAATTGCTCGTGCTGGATAATTTGTACCGCAGCATTCTTAAACTGATTATATACCAGTTCTATTCTATCGTATTGCCCTTCCGTGAAAAACCCCATCAGCTTTTCGGCTACAGCTGCAGCATTATCAAAGGTCAGCTCGTCAAAAAGCTCATTGCTGCTTCCTGCCATTTTAACGTTCCTCCTGCGCAGGCTGTCGTAAGCTTTTTTGCCTATGCAAAATACTTCGTGTTCCTCTCCGGGATGTGTGTTAATTACAGACTGTACCTTCTTAACCACATTAGCGTTAAAAGCTCCGCATAAGCCCCTGTTCGATGAAATCGCCACCAGCAGGACTTTTTCGTCTTTATCCGACTTACGGGCATAAACTCCTTCGCTCGCATCCAGAGTTGCGCTAACATTGATCAATATCTCTTCCAGTTTATTGGCATAAGGGCGCATTTGGGTAATGGCATCCTGTGCTCTTTTGAGTTTAGCAGCAGAAACCATCTTCATGGCAGAAGTGATCTGCATGGTAGATGATACTGTCGTTATTCTGTTTCTTAGCTCTTTTAAGTTAGCCATTGTTCCGTTTTTACGGCTTAGTACTTAGATACCAGATCTTTTGCAACACTTTCAAGGGTATTGGTCACTTCTTCCGTGAGTTTACCTGATTGTAAAGTGTCCAGCACATCGCGGTGCTTGTTGTTCATATAGTCCAAAAATTCCTTTTCAAACTCTTTTACCTTATCTACCGGTACCTTGTTAATGAGGCCTTTTGTCCCGCAATAAATAATGGCAATTTGGTTTTCTACCGTCATAGGGGTGTTTACTCCCTGCTTCAGTATTTCCACGTTGCGCTTACCTTTATTGATAACCGCCATGGTAGCGGCATCGAGATCGGAACCAAATTTAGCAAAGGCTTCCAGCTCGCGATACTGAGCCTGATCGAGCTTAAGCGTACCGGCCACTTTTTTCATGGACTTGATCTGGGCGCTACCACCTACCCGTGAAACGGAAATACCTACGTTGATAGCAGGACGTACCCCGGAGTTGAAAAGATCTGATTCCAGGAATATCTGTCCGTCTGTAATAGAGATCACATTGGTAGGAATATACGCTGAAACATCACCTGCCTGGGTTTCGATAATAGGAAGAGCTGTTAGCGATCCTCCTCCTTTTACCTTGTCTTTTATAGATTGGGGCAGGTCGTTCATTTGAGAAGCAATGTTGTCATCATTAATGATCTTGGCCGCGCGCTCCAACAAACGGGAGTGCAGGTAGAATACATCACCAGGATAAGCTTCACGACCGGGAGGCCTTCTCAAAAGAAGCGACACTTCACGGTAAGCTACCGCCTGCTTGGAAAGATCATCGTAAACGATAAGGGCAGGGCGGCCGGTATCGCGGAAGTACTCACCGATAGCGGCACCCGCAAATGGAGCAAAGAACTGCATAGGAGCAGGATCAGCAGCATTAGCCGCTACGATAACGGTATAATCCAGAGCTCCTTTTTCTTCCAATGTTTTAGCTATACCCGCTACAGTAGATCCTTTCTGACCAATAGCTACGTAAATACAGAAAACAGGCTCTCCTCTGTCGTAAAATTCTTTTTGATTGATGATGGTATCGATGGCTACAGTAGTCTTACCGGTCTGACGGTCACCGATGATCAGCTCGCGCTGCCCCCTACCGATAGGGATCATCGCATCAATGGCTTTAATACCTGTTTGCAGAGGTTCGTTTACCGGCTGGCGATAGATTACACCAGGCGCTTTGCGCTCTAATGGCATTTCGTAGGTTTCGCCCTGGATGGGCCCTTTACCATCAATGGGGTTACCGAGGGTATCTACTACACGACCTACCATCCCTTCGCCTACATTGATCGAAGCAATGCGATTGGTCCTTTTTACCGTAGAACCTTCCTTGATATTTTCAGCTGGTCCTAATAATACAATACCAACATTGTCTTCTTCCAGGTTCAGTACAATCCCTCTTAAACCGGATTCAAACTCCACTAATTCCCCGGCCTGGGCATTGGTTAAGCCATAAGCACGGGCAATACCGTCACCTATCTGAAGCACGGTTCCTACTTCTTCCAGTTCTGATTCTGACTTGAACCCAGCCAGTTGTTGTCTTAAGATTGCTGAAACCTCAGCGGGTTTTACTTCTGCCATTCTATTTTGACTTTAGAAAGAATTCCTGATTAAAAATCTTTGATGTAAAGGTTACTTTTAAACTGCCTTCTCAGCATGTTGAGCTGGTGGGCAATACTTCCGTTATATTGTTTATCGCCTACTCTAAGGGTCATTCCCCCTATGACGGTAGGGTCAATTTTTTCTTCTATAATGATACTTTTACCAACAGCCAGGTTGAGTTTTTGCTTTAATTCTTCCTTTTGCTGATCAGACAACGGTATAGCAGTGGTTACTACTGCTTTTTCTATGCCTTTGTGTTTGCGGTACAGTTCCTGAAATCCCTCTGCTATACTTCCCAGGTGGGCTTCACGGCCTTTGCGGGTAATTATCTGAATGAAATTAAACGTGAGCTCATTAAAAGTATCGCCAAAGAGCTTATCAAAAGTTTTTATTTTGATATCGCTATTGATCACCGGGCTTTGGGTAAAAAGTCTGAAATCCCTGGATTCTTTAATTACAGTCAAAAGACGATCGATATCGCTTTTAACTTCTTCCAGTTTACCCATTTCTATGGATAACTCTAATAGGGATTTGGCATATCTCCTGCCAAGGCGGGTTACCTGCATTCCTAGTTGAGTTTAAAATCTTTTAATTGCTCCTGTACCAGTTCCTCTTGCTTATTCCCTTCTGCCAGTTCCTGACGCAGTATTTTTTCAGCAATTTCAATAGACATTTCAGCTACCTGATTTTTCAAATCTACCAGGGCTGCCATCTTTTGATTTTCAATTTCTACTTTGGCCTGTTCTACCAGTTTGGCACCTTCTTCACTGGCCTTATCCCTGGCGTCAGCAATGATTTTTTCTTTCATTTCGCGCCCTTCTTTGAGGATAGTATCCCTTTCCTGGCGGGCTTCTTTGAGAATCTTTTCATTATCGGCCTGCAATCTTTCCATTTCTTCGCGGGCATTTTTAGCCTCGTCTAGAGACTTCTTGACAGAGGCTTCTCTTTCATTTACTGAATTCAAAATGGGTTTCCAGGCATATCTCCTCAACAAAAAGAGGAGCACTAAAAACAACAAGGTCTGCCAAAAGAAGAGGCCTACTGAGAAGTCGTTTAATAATTTTTCCAAGATTAATTTTTTTTAATGAAACCATAGTAACCAGCAGGGCAACCAACCGTTGCTTCCTGCTGGGTTATTCATTTAGTTTATACTGCAAATAATGCAGCAAAACCGATACCTTCGATAAGGGCAGCAGCAATAAGCATAGCGGTTTGGATCTTACCGGTTGCTTCTGGCTGACGGCCAATAGCTTCCATAGCAGAACCACCGATGCGACCGATACCGATACCGACACCGATTACTACTAAACCTGCACCTACCATTGTTGGAATGTCCATAGTATAAAAATTAACTGTTAATAAAAGTTTTAATGTTCATTGTGTTCGGCCACCGCTGATCCAAAGTACAAGGCGGTGAGCATGGTAAAAATGTAAGCTTGTAAGGCTGCAACCAGCAATTCTATTATTGACAGGAATAAGGCCAGACCAAATGAAAGCGGGGCACCGATCCAGTTGCTGTACAAAAACATCAGCCCTATAATGCTCATCAATACAATGTGCCCTGCTGTTATGTTAGCGTATAAACGTATCATCAATGCAAAGGGCTTGATAAAAACACCCAGAAGTTCTATTGGGGCCAAAATGATTTTTATGAGTACCGGCACTCCCGGCATCCAGAAAATGTGCATCCAGTACTCTTTTTTGCCCGAAAATTGGGTTATGATAAAAGTTAATAACGCCAGACCGAAGGTTACAGATATGCTATTGGTGATATTAACTCCTATTGGCGTTAAGCCAAAGAGGTTTACTATCCATATAAAAAAGAATACCGTGAGCAAATAACCCATGTACTTGCGATAGTGCTTTTCGCCTATGTTTGGCCTTGCGATCTCGTCTCTTACAAATAAAACTAGCGGCTCTAAAAATTTAGCAATGCCGGTCGGTGCCAACCCATTTTTATAGCTGCGGGCAGCTTTTGAAAACATCCACAATATGAGAAGCCCAATGGCCATGATGTTAAGCACATTTTTGGTGATGGAAAAATCTAAAACCCGTGCTGACATAACAGGGTGATGGTGTTCGTCCATTTCTATATGTCCTTCTGTGTCTGACCTGTATATTTTGCTGTGGTGAAGGGCATAATACTTTCCATTGCTTTCTACTACCTTTTCTCCGTGATGGAATTTGGATGACATGAACGTATGCAAGCCATCATCCCAAATAATTACGGGGAGAGGAAAGCCGTAATGCGTACCTGACTCTTCATCTGTAAAAAGATGGTAATCGTGAGAATCTTGTATATGGTGCTGAATGTATTCGTTAATTTCTTCCTTAGTAACTTCGTCTGAAGCTTCTTTATGAGAGTGGTTATCGCTGGCCAAAACCAGGGCTGGGGATAAAAACAGAAGTGCGGCTACTAGAAAAGATAATTTGTTGACCTGCATAACTAAACGTCAGAAATCGTTTTTAAAATCCGCGCAAAAGTAAGGATTAATATTTATCGCCAAAGAAAAAATCAAAGTCGTTTTAACCTTACCTGATAAGCCCCTAATCTGTCTGCGAGAGAACCTTTACCAGAGCCAGGGTTTCGAACACCAGGCAGACGCTGTAGGGAATGAAAAAAGTGAAAAATTCGGATCGATCTACATCTCCATCAGCACTGTATACCGGATAAAACAAGGCGAAGAACAAACCAAATTTTAAGAAGCTACTCCCTAAAAATAAAAATCCTAAACTGCTTTGGAAAGCGACTCTAACTTTGAGCAAGCCAATTAAAATAAATAAGGCCAGGGCTGTATTGGAAATATAGGCCAATACTATTTGGTGTTCAAACAGGGGCTTCCCCAATATAGCTAACAGGACAAGGTGCAAACCAAAAGCGGCTAATGAGGCAGATACCAACCTCAAAGCGTGTCTTTTTACCATAAGCTGACGGCTATTTATTTAGTTGGTTCAGGCGCTTCACGGTATAGATCATAGCTATGGTAACTGAAATAAGTACCAGGGCTAAGGTGAACCATTTTTTATCACTGGGATATTTTTCGTCTAACCAGTTACCAAGGGTTGCTCCTCCCCATATAAAGATAACTATTTGCAGCCCGAGGGCTGAATAGTTCAAGTACTGATTAAGCGGTTTGTTCTTTTGTTCTTCCGGAGCTTTCTTCTTTGGTGTCATTTTCCTTTTTGATCTCACGCACTACTGCCCCCATACTGCAGCTTCCGGTAAATTCAGCTCCGGGCTCTACGGCCAGCTTATTGGTTATAATATCGCCATTCACTTTGGCAGTAGTTTGTAGAGTAAGTAGTTCACTGATCTCCATTTTTCCTTTTATCTTACCGGAAATATTAGCGTGACTACAATTGACCTCTCCTTCTACTTCTCCTTTTTCTCCCACTACCAGTTTTCCTGAGATATCAATCCGGCCGACTATTTTACCGTCAACCCGGATGTCACCATTGGACTTTATCTCTCCTTCAATAGTGGTTCCCGATAGGATGCGGTTACTCGCCTGGTTAGCTTCTGTTGCGTTTTTTTTTATCATGATTTTGTCCCCTCTTTTTGTTTTAAATACTGTTCCCTGAAGAATTTCAGGTATTTCCCTACCTCTTTATCCTGATAAAAAGGCTGAAAATTTTCGGTCGAAATTACAAAATGTTTGAACTCCATACCAGCCAAATGACGGACTAATACCTTCTGATTCAATATGGTATTGTAAAATGACATCGCTTTTGTGCTATTGGAAAGCCCACTAACCATTACCATTTGGTTATCTGGGTCGAGAAAAATAGCTCTTGTACGCAGGTTGTCATTAGGGAAGAATTTTTTGCTGAAATCGGTGATATCGATAGTAAGTTGATTGGCATTGACCTTTTTATTGGGAACAACTACTATGTACCGATGTTCACTGGCAAAGCTTACAGAATAAAGCTTATTTTCTTCTTTTCCCTCTTCGCCATTGTCGCTATTATCTGCACCCCCGATATCTATGCCCATTTGAGCCAATACCTGCCGGGCTTCTTCTGCCTGTGGGCTATCCGGATAAAGCTGTATTACAGCTTCCAAAGCTTCCTTCAACTTTTTCTTATCAGTATAGGCAATATCATATGCCCGCAGTAACAAGAACTTGGGGCCGAAATCCGTTTCGATGAATCTTTGATAAACACCATCTATTTTCTTTTGTGAAGCCCTGTAACTTTTAGCCTTGTACAGGTCATATGCCTCCTGGTAAGCAATTTTAGCTTCACTTTTATCAATCGGTTTTTTATCTCCATTTTCATAACGGATAAGCTCTGCATATTCCGAGTCGGCCATCTGGGTCATGATCAGGTCTTTGTAATAGTTGGCCTTTTTCTCATTACCGTCTAGCTTATAGACGCGGTATAAGGTATACCACACCCTCCCCTTTTGTTCCAGTTCGGGATAGCGCTTTAGCAGCTCTTCCAGCTCCTTGGCAGCCATACGGTAATCTTGCAGCTCTTCCTTGTAAATAGTTCCCAGGTTCATAAAAGCCTCTATGATCTTTTTATGGCTGGCTGCCATTGCTTCCTCCGTGAGAGGTATATCTTTCATGTACTTTTCCACAGAATATTTATCATTTTCTCCACTTCCTGCCTCTGCGGTGAGGCTGGTATCTCCGCCTTCCTCTCCTTCTCCGCCTGTAGGTTGGTTAAAACTCTGAATGGCTTTGTTGCTTCTTCGCCAGTTGTCTTCCAGTGCCCTGTTGCCAAAAAGGTTCATAAAGTCGCGTTCCCCTACAGAGCGCAAGCTGGAATTGTAAAAATACCATTGCCCTCCCTGGCTGAAGGAAGCATTGTTTCCACCGCTGCCAGATGTATTGAAGGCAAAATTGTTAAATGGATCCTCTTCCCTTTGTCTCTGGAGTTCCTCCTCTTCTTTTAACTTTTTGATGTAATCTTCTATTTTGGCAATTCTCTGTTTTTCCGATAGGTTAGCCAAAGCCTGGAGGCTGTCTTCCCGGGCAATGATCTCGAGATTTACCACTAACTCGCCCAGGCTTTCTTTTTTCTTTTTAACTTCTTCGTACCTCTTGTGATTTTGAGGCAGGGAAGTAAATGAACTGTCATAATAGGCTGCTGCTACCGGATATTGCCTGTTTTCAAAATTCCTTTCTCCCAGCTTTAAATAGCTTAAACCCTTTTGGGTAGCATTAGTAGTACTTACCCGCACCGATTTATTCAGGTATTCTTCTGCCAGGCCATCTTCATCCATTTTTTCAGCTACCTCAGCCATCACATAATATATCTGGTCGCGGTTATCGTAATTTTTATCATCCTTTAGCATGTTTTTTAACTCGTTAAAAACTTTTTCAGGATCTTCCAGATCTACATCATAATTACGGGCACGATTTAGCTGAGCCTGAAATAAGAGCTCATAGGGAGGGCCCTTTTTGATAACCCTGCGAAAGAGTTCACTGGCTTCAAAATCATTTCCCAGCCTGGCTTGCAATTGACCTGCAATGAACAGCCAGCGAACTTTCTTTTCTTTTTCCCGGGTATTTTCTATAGCCTCCCGCAATAGTTGATAGGCCTTGCTGTAATGTTTTTGCTCTATTTCCAACTGAGCATAAGCGGCATATACATCTCCTTTTAATTTTTTGGGAAATTCGGGATTGCGGTAAACCGCTTCAAAATCATCGATGGCCGTCAGATAATTTCCCAAAGCCGTTTTAGTACGGCCTGCCCAGTACTTAGCAATGATCCCGCTTTCTTTTTTTCCGAACTCCTGCACCACATAATTGAATGTTTCTAACGCAAGCTGATATTCCCGTTTGTAATAACGGGCCTTGCCAATTAAGAGATAACTATCGTCAATAAAACGATTGTGCTGTTTGTTACGGATCATCATGGAGTGCCGCTGAATAACTTTTGTTCCTTTCTCTATGGCTTTTTCCATGTCCGGCTTTATATCGGAAGCCTGTTCTTCATTACCCAGTTTAAATACGGGCAGAATCTCCTCAAAATCATCCTTATGACCGGTTTTAAGGGTTGTTTCTCCCTTAAGTAAGGCCTGGTTGCCATTAAAAAGAGGGTTGAATTTGGATACCATTTGATGGTAAAGCCTACTGGTGAAGGAATCACTAGTAGGTTTACAACCCGACAGCATTAGGCAAAACAAAATAAGGGCAATATGCAGGCTGGGCTTTTTAATCACGCTTTAGGGGCTTTAGGCTCAGATAACTCTAATTGAGCAAAAATATTTTAATTTTTATCTGATGCAGCTATTTGATCAATTTAATTGGCTTTACAAGCCTCATTTGACAGGAACATCTTTTTTAAAATATAATAGCCTGAACAAATACAACTTTTAAATTGAATAGCTTGTCTTTATTATATTCACGTGCAGAAAACTAAAACTTATGACTAAACTAAAAATTGAGAACCTCTCTAAGACTTATTCTAATGGTGTAAAAGCCCTGGATAATATCAATCTTGAGATCACCAACGGAATGTTTGGCCTGCTCGGCCCTAACGGAGCTGGTAAGTCAACTCTAATGCGAACCCTGGCTTCACTTCAGGAAGCCGATTCGGGAAGTGCCTGGCTGGATGATATCAATATTCTCAAGGATCCCACTGCTGTACGCAAGGTGCTAGGCTATCTCCCACAAGAGTTTGGAGTATATCCAAAAATTACGGCTCAACAGCTTTTGGATCATATTGCTGTTTTGAAAGGAATTTCTTCTTCCAAAGAGCGCAAAGAGCTGGTTAACTACCTTCTTCAAAAAGTTAATTTGTATGACAAACGCAATAAAAGTGTTAAAGGGTTTTCAGGAGGAATGAAACAGCGTGTAGGTATAGCCCAAGCACTGATCGGAAACCCCAAACTGATTATTGTCGATGAGCCTACAGCCGGTCTGGACCCTGGCGAAAGGAACCGCTTCCACAATTTACTGGCCGATGTAGGCCGTGAGGTAATTGTTATCCTTTCTACCCATATCGTAGATGACGTTAGGGAGCTCTGCACCGAAATGGCAATTATGCATCTGGGGAAAATTGTTTATCAGGGATCGCCTGCAGCAGCTATGGAAGATATCCACGGCCGGGTTTGGCAAAAAACTATAGAAAGGGAAGAGCTAGAACAATACCAGCAGGAGTACACCATCATTTCCGAAAAGATGATAGCCGGTAAACCCATTGTCCATATTTACAGGGAATCTAATCCGGGAGAGGGCTTCAAGCCCGTGGAACCCAACTTGGAGGATGTTTTTTTTACCCGTATCCACCAGGCGGGAACTGAAGTTAACCTCGTAAACTAAGCCTTATGTTTTCAGCCTTTTTCTTCAGGGAACTGCGTGGCGAGCTCACGCGCCCTATGGTTTATATTTTCACGTTCCTATTTGCACTCATCTGTTTTGGTGCCGTTTCAAGTGATAGTATTATTATTGGGGGCTCTATTGGTAATATTCACAAAAATGCTCCGCATGTTGTTACATCTTTTGTTACTACGCTAACATTATTTGGGCTATTGTTTTCCGCAGCCTTTTGCAATAATGCCGCTCTTCGCGATTACAATAACCAATTCCATGAAATCTTATTTAGTACACCTTTAAATAGAACAGGATTTTTCTTCGGGCGCTTTTTCGGAGCCTTAATCCTGGCTATAATCCCATTCATTGGAATTTACCTTGGTATGGCACTCGGAAGTGTCGTTGCCCCAGTTGCTGGATGGGTTGATGCAGATCGCTTTGGCCCGTTTTACTGGGAATCCATCTTCAATACTTTTTTAATTTTCGTAGTGCCTAATATGCTTTTAGGCTGTGCAGTCATATTCTGGCTGGCCCACCGTTTTAGGAGTACGGTAGTCTCTTTTGTGGGTGCTTTGCTGATTATAGTGGCTTATGCCGTTTCGGGTACATTCCTTTCCGATATCGAAAATGAGAAATTAGCTGCTTTAACCGATATATTCGGAGTTAGAGCTTACAGTGTTTATTCCAAGTATTTTACTGCTGTAGAAAAGAACACCCTAAGCCCTCAGTTTACAGGCTTGTTACTTCAAAACCGGCTGATATGGTTGGGAACTGCCGGGTTAATTACTTTACTGTCTTATTTCACTTTCAGCACGCGTGAGCGCAAGACCAAAACCCGGAAATCCAAGAAAGAAGAGAAACTCTCAGCTACTTCAAAGGTTTTACTCCCCATACAGGCTCGTATGATCTTTAATGGTTTAACAAATTGGAAGCAGTTTTGGAGTTTCTTTCGCGTTTCTTCCCAAAGCATTATCAAGAGCACGGTTTTCCGCATTTTGTTTCTTTTCTGCGCCATATTGTTGATCTCCGATATAGTCAGTGGGTTTGAATATTTCGGGCTACAATCTTACCCGATTACTTATAAAATGATGGGAATGGTGAAGAGCAATACTTCCCTGTTTGTCTTTATTATCCTGGTCTTTTTTAGTGGTGAATTAGTTTGGCGCGACAAAATGAATCATATTCATGAAGTTGTCAGTGCCACCCCTCATCATTCCTTTTCTGCTCTTGCCTCTAAAGCTTTGGCTCTCACTTGGGTTTCGGTATTGCTGCATTTATTTTTCATCGGGCTATCCATCATCTATCAATTACTGGTCGGGTTTACAGCAATTGAGCTTGATGTTTACTTGGGAGGCCTAATACTCGACTCTATACCAGGTTATCTTACATATAGCTGCCTATTCATCTTCCTCCAGGTGCTCTTTAACAATCGGTACCTTGGCTATTTTATCTCTGTGCTTTTCCTTTTTCTTTTGGGTGAGATATTGGGTGCAATGGATATCAGTACTAATATGCTGAACTTTGGGGAAGGTCCTTCCCTATTCTATTCTGATATGAATGGTTTTGGCAACGGCCTATACGGTGCAATTTGGTTTGGAATTTACTGGCTGTTATTCGGGTTTTTACTGCTGTGGCTGGCCGGAGCAATGGTTAACCGGACCACTACTAACAGTTTTAGAGACCGCTTTAAACAGATCAGAAAGGGTTTTACCGGAAACTATGTTTTGGGATTTGGAATAATTTTAGTCACCTGGTTTCTTACCGCAGGTTTTGTATACTACAATACTTTTATCCTGAATGATTTTAAAACCCCCGATGAACGGGAAGAGGAGCGGGTAGAATATGAAAAGAAATACAAAAAATACAAAGGCGCTCCTCAGCCTAAATTAGTGGCTGTAAATTATTTCATTGACCTTTTCCCTAGAAACCGCGACCTCTACGTCAAAGCCGAAATGCAACTTGAAAATAAGTCCGGACTACCCATTGATTCCCTCTTTTTCAATACCAATGATAATTGGGAAGTTGAATTCAATATCCCGGGAGCTACTTTAGCTATGGAAGACAAAGACCTTGGCTTCATGATATTTGAGCTTGATAATCCACTGGATTCCGGAGAACAGATGGAGATTGAGATACAGTCTAATTATATCAGCCATGGATTTGAGAACAGTGCAGGAAACCGTTTCATAGCCAGGAATGGAACTTTTGTAAACAACGGTCAGATCTTACCGAGCATTGGATACCAGGAAGGTGTAGAGCTGTTGGACAAAAATGATCGTAAAAAATACGGTCTCAAACCTAAAAATCGCATTCCCGAGCTGGAAGAGAATTGTTCCGATAAGTGTATGGTCAATTACCTTTCTGATGGTGCTTCAGACTGGGTGGATGTGGAAACTATTATTTCTACTTCTGCAGATCAGATAGCAGTTGCTCCAGGGCGCTTAATTAAAGAATGGGAGGAAGGAAACAGGAAGTACTTCAAATACAAAGTAGATCAGCGCTCCCAGGATTTTTATTCCTTTATGTCAGCTGATTACAAGGTAGCGCGTAAGAAATGGAAAGACATTGACCTAGAAGTTTATTACGATGAAAAACACCCTTACAACATAGAAATGATGCTGGACGCTATACAGGGTTCCCTGGAATATTACACCAAACATTTTGGTCCTTATTATCATAAGCAGGCCAGAATCATTGAGTTTCCCCGGTATGCCTCTTTTGCGCAGGCTTTTCCGGGCACTATGCCGTATTCGGAAGCAATTGGCTTTATCACTAACCTGGAAGATACTACTGACAACAATCTGATACAGGCCATTATCGCGCACGAAATCGCGCACCAATGGTGGGCTCACCAGGAAATTCCAGCTAAAATGCAGGGAGGCACTTTTTTAACAGAAAGTTTTGCTGAATACTCTTCTTTGATGGTAATGAAACAGGAGAATAGCGATTTTAAGATGAAAAACTTCCTCAAGTATGATTTTAATCGCTATCTGCGTGGCCGGAGCTTTGAATCTATAAAAGAATTACCTCTATACAAAGTTGAAAACCAATCCTACATCCATTATGGAAAGGGAAGCGTTATTATGTATGCTTTACAGGATTATATCGGTGAAGATTCTGTGAATGCCTCTTTGCGCGATTTCCTGGCTGAATTCCGCTATGCCGAGCCCCCCTATCCCACTTCATTGGATTTCTTAAAACACCTGGAAAAAAGGGTTCCGGATAGCCTGCAATATCTCATTGAAGACTGGTTCAGGAAAATCACGCTTTATGATTTCCGGCTCAAAGAAGCTGAACTTACTGCAGTAGATGACGGGCAATATGAAGTAAAGCTTGAGATAGAGGCTCACAAGATCTATGCTGATACCATTAGCCGCGAAACTGTGGTTGCGCCTAATGATTGGGTGGATATAGGGCTCTATGCAGATGAAGACGAAGAAGAACTGATCCTTGCAAAACGGGTAAAATTTGATGGAGAAAAACTGAGCTTCACCTTAACAACTGACCAGAAGCCGGTCAAAGCTGCCATCGATCCCAAACGTTTGCTCATAGAAAGGTTAATTGATGACAATGTGAAAAGTGTATCGAGAAAATGATACATGTGAAAAGTTTGATATACTAGCTCACCAAAAGCTTTTTAAGTGTACTATTTTTAGAGTACTAAACTTATTCTTTAAAGGTTCTTTGGGCTTCGATACATCACGCTTTTAGCGTGACACTCGGCCTGACAGATAGGCTTCGAAGCTATCGGGTGTCATCCTGAGTTTTTCACGCGGTACGCGTGGAAAGTATCGAAGGGTGATTTAAAGTTAATACTTTTAAAACCTCCGCAGCAATGGGGCTGCGGAGGGCATAATTATTTAGAGCGGTCAACGCGCAAAAATGTCACGCAACTGATCCACTACGTTTCCACCTGAAAGAGAAATACTATTGATCTTTTCAGCGATCTTCTCGGTGTATTCCATTTCTTTCAGTTTGAAGAGCATAGGGTTGTCTTCCATCAACTTAGCTGTGTTCAGCAAGCTTCTGGTAGAAGCGGTTTCTTCCCGCCTGGTGATCACATTGGCCTGAGCTTTTTTCTCGGCCACCAATACATGGTTCATGATCTCTTTCATTTCACCGGGCAAGATGATATCCCTGATACCACTGGCTCCTACTTTTACCCCAAGTTCGGCCGCTTTACCTTTTACGGATTGCAAAACATAATCGGCCACTTCTTCTTTCTTCTCCAAAAGTTCATCGAGCTTAAGGGTTCCAATAAACTCCCGCAAAGCCAATTGCATCAATACATACAATTGTCTTTCGAAGTCTTTGTTATCCACCAAAGCCTTTTCAATATCCACTACTTTGTACTGGGCGGAAAAATTCACCCGCAAAGCAGCTTTATCTTTAGTCAATATTTCCTGTCCGCTCACTTCCATTTGGAGTTGACGCATATCGGCTTTCAAAACCATTACAGGGATGCTGTTCTTCCAGAAGAGGTATTCTCCTTTTTCCAATATTCTTTCGAATTTTCCATCGATGAAGAGAATTCCTTTTTCATGGGAAGCTACGCTGTAAGCCCTGATAAAAGGCAACATCAGTGGCCTGCTCAATACTTCCCGGCCGATCCCTTCATCAATTTCCACTTTACTCAAGTCAATCTTGATGAAAGAGTAGTCTACCACTCCTTTCCAGAAGGCATAGCGGCCTGGCTTTAGCACAGATTGAAAGTTGCCGTCATCGTACTTCAGGGCTATTTCATTATCCGAAACTTCAACAATGATTAAAGCTTCACGGAGTTTTTCATCCCTCAAAAACAAATTCAGGTTTTGAGTGGGATGGAAAGCCTGGCTCATGTCATACACATAAACCATTTCACCGAATGACAGCCAGTGTGTGCCAGCTTCGATCACCCTTTGGTAATCACCTCTTTTAAATACCAACCCGATTTTTCCGGTGTTGATCCTTACTCGTTTCATCTCTCGAGTATATTTATAGTTAAACAAAAAATTACGCTTTAAAGAAAGCCCGGCTGCAAACCATCTCCGCTAAACGGAAGCCTGGTTGAGAATGCTTGTGTTTGAGTAGTTGCCTACAACATTTGTCCTTTTGCAGAGAACCCTAAGGGTAAAGAGGACAAAGCCTAGTCAAGTAGCCAAACGCCCCGTTCGGTATCCCCAAACCCACTGGCTCAGGGGAGATTGTAGAACACTTTCCGAAGAAGGTGATCCACGGGCTTGCAGCCAAAGCTTTCAAGCGATCCTTTTGAGAAGGGATCAGCTTCCTTCTTTAGATAATGGATTATAAATCCATCGCGTCTTCCATTTCCGCCATCCCGAATTACTTCGGGAGTGGGATTCGAACCCACATATCCTTCTTCCGTAAAAGGGAAGTATAGGTTGCTCTACCAACTGAGCTACATCACCCAAGCTTACGCCACGATGAAGATGGGAATTGAACCCACGCACACCTACGCTGATGCTCTGCCTCTGAGCTATTTCCCGATAATGGTCGGGAAAACAGGAATCGAACCTGCGACCTCCAGCTTCGCGATTTCTCATTGATAATGAAGCAGCATACTTGCAACTAAGTTGAAGCACTATGGGGCTATACCGAAACCCTCATCCGGTCTTCATTCCTCAATGGAAGAAACCCTCGTCAGTGCCTGAAAGCACTATATTGTTAAATCTTAAGTGAACTCCTGAAGCTTTTTTCTGGCCTTGATTTTTGCTTTTAGCCTGGTCATTTCCTCATTCAGGTAATCTCCTTCATGTTTGTAGTTGACTTCCGCCAAAGCTGCTTTAAGGTTGTGTTTCGCCAACTTGAGCTCTCCCCTTGTCTCCAAAATTCTAGACATCCCGTGCAGAATAAATGTCCTGCTGATAGTCGGTAATTTTTGAGCGTGCATTAACACTCTTTGGGCTTTGTTCAGCCGCTTCTGGGTGATATAAAGGATTACCAGTTGTTCCAAAGCACAGCTATAATTGGGTTCGCCTGTTAATGCCTTTTCCAAGTAGTACTCCGCTTCGCGATAATCTTTTAAATACCACATTTGCAGACGGCCCATTAAGCAGAGAGCTGCTGCATGGTTGTCATCATAACTTAAAGCATAGTTAAGGTTTTCAAGAACCTCGTTGAGTTCGTACGGGTAATTGTCGAGTGCCTTTAAATAATAGGCATCGGCCAGTATGGTTGCCATTTTTCAAAATATTAATCTTTAAAAAATTTGATTGCTTGAGCAGCTGTTTAGCTACCCGTCAGGACAAAAAAAATCCCGACCATTTCTGACCGGGAGCGAATGCGCAATGCAGAGCAATGGGGTTCTAGCTCTCCGGTATCAGATGTTTTAAATCGTTATAAAATTGGACACGCATAATTCGCTCACTTTTAATTTCGGGTGCAAAACAAGGTGTTTTTGTGAAGCTAAAAGGCAAGGATTGAACTTTAGCTAGTTTTTAAAGAGTATACGAATGCTTTGATCATAATACCGATGTGCCTTCTGGGTTTTGGACTCTGTCTTCCGGTGTCTTGGAAATGATTTTAGTTTAAACTCTTATCTATTTATTAGTATTCCGATATTTGCCCTCTATGGCCAACGGCAAGCCTAAAGAGAAAAAAAAACTGGTACAAAAGCTTCGCAATAAGTATCGCTTAGTGATATTAAATGACGATACTTTTGAGGAAAAGCTATCACTAAAGTTAAGCCGGCTTAATGTATTTTTTGTAGTAGGTATATCGGCTGTACTTCTGGTTGCAGGTACCACTCTCTTAATTGCCTTTACTCCGCTTAAAGAATACATTCCAGGTTATTCGAGTACCAGCCTGCGAAGAAAAGCCTTTAATCTGGCCATGACCACCGATTCTTTAAGACAACAAATCACCTATAATCAAAGATATCTGCTCAATATTCGCAATATCATAGAAGGTAAGCCTATACTCAACTTTAGTGATACGCTGGTTTCCGATTCCGTAGTAAAAGTGGAGTTAAACAAGGGAGTTAGCAAAAGAGACTCACAATTGCGCAACTTTGTAGAAAAAGCTGAGCAATTTGACATTGCTACTACCCAGATCAACAGTAAAAGCAATACGGGCTTCAGTTTTTTCGTTCCGGTAAAAGGATTGATCACTAATGGCTTTGATGCTGAAAATGAACACTTTGGCATTGATATTGTCGCGCAAAAAAACGAAGTGATCAAAGCCTGCCTGGACGGGATCGTCATTTTTTCTGAATGGACTTCCGAAACCGGGCACGTTCTAATTATCCAGCACTCTAAAGAGTTTTTGTCAGTATACAAGCACAATTCCGCTTTACTAAAAAAACAGGGAGAACTGGTTAAGGCAGGAGAACCTGTAGCCATCATCGGCAACTCCGGGGAATTATCTACCGGTCCCCATGTTCACTTTGAGCTTTGGTACAATGGCAACCCGGTTAATCCGGAAAACTTCATTTCCTTTTAAGCTTCAAACTAATCGCTTTTCTGCTGTTCAAAGCCTTCGTCTATCAGTAAACCTGCCGAAGAGGCAGCAGCCACCGCTAACTCATCACAACGCTCATTTTGGGGGTGGTTATTATGTCCTTTTATCCAGTGAAAATCAGGTTTATATTTTTTGTATAACGGAATGAGTTCCCGCCAAAGGTCAGGGTTCTTTTTTCCTTTAAATCCTTTTTTCTGCCAATTGAAAAGCCACCCCTTACTAATGGCATCCACCACGTACTTGCTATCGCTGTAAACATGCACTTCCATACCCTCTTTGCGAAGGGCTTTAAGAGCAATGATCACGGCCAGCAATTCCATTCTGTTATTAGTAGTCTTGCGATAACCCTGGCTCAGTTCTTTCCGGTAAGAGCCACTTTGCAGAATGATCCCATAGCCCCCTGGCCCCGGGTTGCCCAGAGATGAGCCGTCTGTATAAATCTCTACTTTCAATCCAGGCTATTGAGCAGGTATTCTATTACTTCGGGATAGTGTTTATACTCAAGCTGTTGTACTTTGTATTGAACATCTTCTGGAGTGTCTTCATAGTCTATTTCAATTACTTCCTGAAAAATTATGTCCCCTTCGTCATATTCTTCATTAACATAATGAATAGTAACACCCGTTTCTTCTTCCTCGTTTTCAATCACTGCCCGATGTATGTGCATACCGTACATACCTTCACCTCCGTAGTCAGGCAATAAAGCCGGGTGGATATTGATGATCTTGTGATCGTATTGGTCGATAATGTCAGACGGGATCTTTCGGAGAAAGCCTGCCAGTGCAATCAAATCGATCTTACACTCTGCCAATTTTTTTAGTATCGTGCCATTCAGCAAATCTTCATTCTCAAAGAGAATACAGCGAATCCCTAGTTTGTGAGCCCGGTCTATCACTCCAGCCCGTGAATTGTTGCAAAAAACTGCCTGAACAGTGGCTAGTTCACTTTCCAGAAAGTACTTTACTATATTTTCTGCATTAGTTCCGGAGCCTGATGCAAAAATGCCAATACGCTTCATAAATATTTAAAATAGAACTACTAAGATAATTATATCCAAAGGAGATACAGTACAATTTTACGAAAGTACTTTATTGTTTGATTTTTGATAAATTTACTTTCTTTGCAGCCTAATAATTTAAAATCACCTTTAATATGTCAGATATCGCTTCAAGAGTAAAAGCTATCATAGTTGATAAACTTGGTGTAGATGAAAACGAAGTAACCCAGGAAGCCAGTTTTACCAATGATCTCGGTGCTGATTCATTGGATACTGTGGAGCTTATAATGGAGTTTGAAAAAGAATTCGACATTCAAATTCCCGATGATCAGGCTGAAAACATCGCCACGGTTGGTCAGGCTGTAACCTATATTACAGAAGCAAAAAAATAACCCATTTTATTTATGGAGTTAAAAAGGGTAGTTGTTACCGGCCTGGGAGCTTTAACCCCTTTGGGGAATAACGCTCAAAGCTATTGGGATGCACTAGTTAAAGGCACTAGTGGTGCTGCCCCTATTACTCTGTTTGATCCCGAAAAGTTCAAGACAAAATTTGCGTGCGAAGTCAAAAATTTCGATCCTTCTGATTTTTTTGACCGCAAGGAAGCGCGAAAGATGGATCGCTTCACTCATTTTGCTCTGGTAGTTGCCGATGAAGCGATAGTCGATAGTGGTGTCAGGGAAAACCCATATTTCAATCCCGATAGGGCAGGAGTGATCTGGGGCTCAGGTATAGGCGGTTTGGATACATTTTTACAGGAAAGTATAACCTATGCTAAAGGAGATGGTACTCCACGCTTCAATCCTTTCTTCATTCCCAAAATGATAGCGGATATCTCCCCCGGACACATAAGTATTAAGCACGGTTTTAGAGGACCGAATTTTACTACGGTTTCCGCCTGTGCATCTTCTACCAATGCGATTATTGACGCTTACAACTACATACGGTTGGGAAAAGCAGACGTATTTGTTGCCGGTGGTAGTGAGGCTGCTGTTACTGAAGCGGGAATAGGAGGCTTTAATGCTATGCATGCCTTAAGTACGCGAAACGATTCTCCCGAAACAGCCAGCCGCCCTTTTGACAAGGAACGCGATGGTTTTGTAATGGGTGAAGGTGGTGCCTCTCTCATATTGGAAGAATATGAATATGCCCGTAAGAGAGGAGCTAAAATTTACGCAGAAATCGTTGGTGCCGGTATGTCGGCCGATGCTCATCATATTACTGCCCCCCACCCGGAAGGAATAGGGGCTACCAAAGTGATGAAAAATGCTTTAGAAGATGCAGGAATGCTGGCATCTGACATCGATTATATCAATGTTCACGGTACTTCTACTCCTCTGGGAGATGTAGCTGAACTCAAAGCAATAGCCGCTGTTTTTGGCGACCATGCTTATAAACTCAATATCAGCAGCTCAAAATCAATGACTGGTCACTTGCTGGGCGCTGCAGGAGCAATAGAAGCTATTGCTGCAGTAATGGCGGTGAAAGGCGATGTTGTCCCTCCTACCATCAACCATTTTACTGATGATCCGGAGATAGATTCCAGGCTCAACCTCACTTTTAACCAGGCGGTAAAAAGACCTGTACGGGCTGCTATCAGTAACACCTTTGGTTTTGGAGGGCACAACGCATCCATAGTAGTAAGGAAGTACAACGAATAGATGTTTGGTTGGATAAAATCTTTTAAGCCCTATCTTGGAAAAGATGGGGCTTTTTTTCTTGAAATTAAACGTATTACCGGGCTAAAGCCCAAAACAACCACTTTTTACCAACTGGCTTTCAGGCATAGTTCGGCTTCTCAAAAAGTTGCCAGGGGTCGGATAAATAATCAAAGGCTCGAATTTTTAGGTGATGCTGTACTGGGACTGGTAGTAGCCGATTTTCTCTACAACAGGTATAGCGGTCATGGTGAAGGGTTCTTAACTAGTATGCGCAGTAAAATAGTAAGCCGTAAGTATCTTAACTCCCTGGGTACAAAAATGGGCCTGCACAAGCTTTTGGTTAAAAAAACCCCTCGTAATATACAGGCTAAATCGATTTACGGAGATGCATTGGAAGCATTGATTGGTGCGGTTTACCTCGACTATGGCTACCAGAAGTGTAAAGTCTTTATCGAGCAGAAAATTTTAAGCCAATATGTAGACTGGGAAAATATCGAAAGGCGTATAGCCAGTCATAAAGGTGCCCTTTTGGAATGGTCGCAGAAAAACAAGCAAAAGCTCAGCCTCGAGGTAACTAATTCATGGGGAGAAAGCCATGCCCGAAAGTATGAGGTAAGTGTATTTCTGAATGGCAACCTTGTAAGTAAAGGAGTGGGAACCAGCAAAAAACGGGCTGAAGAAGAGGCCTCTAAACTGGCTTATAAGATAATTCTTAAACCGATCAGGCATGAAAAGATTTAAGCTTGAAGATGATCTTTTACACGAAGATACTTCCATCTTTGCCCTGGTCTCTGAATTACCGGCCTACCGTCTTTGCTTCCAGCTCAATAACGATTTGAAGCTTCAGCTTAGAAGATCACCGGAAGACAAATCTTATTCCCATAAAAACCACATATATCATTTTACCAGCTTTGAGTATCACAATAAACAGCTCGACCTGTTCTGGTGGCTGGTTGAAAACAAGTCTTTCTACAGTGAAGCCCCGGAAGTGTTTGGCAGTAGCATGCTGTTATCCAGGCCTTTACTCACTCCTTTTAAGGTATTTGATTTTTTTCTTTGTTGTGAGGGAGAAGAATTATTGGCATTTAATCAATTTCTTAAAACTGAATTAAAAAGGCTTGCGTATGTTCGTACTTTCAAACAACTGGACACTTCTACTATAAAAAATATAGAAGTTTTATTTATCAAGGAATAGATGCCTGCCAACAAGACTAAAATAGTAGCCACACTAGGGCCCACTTCGCAATCGCCAAAAACCATGTTAGCCATGGTGAAGGCCGGAGTAAATGTATTTCGAATTAATTTTTCACACAGCTCGCATGAAGATGCCACCCGGCTGATCAAGCAAGTGAGAGAACTCAATGCTGAACACGGTTTTAATATTGCTATTCTCGCAGATTTGCAAGGCCCCAAACTCCGGATAGGAGATGTTAAAAAAGAAGTGGTGCTGAAAAAAGGAGACCGCCTGACTTTTACCAGCCAAAAAGTTGAAGGGGACGAAAACCGGGTTTACATGAATTACACCCAGTTCCCCAAAGATGTTAAAGCCGGTGAAAAGATACTGGTAGATGACGGCAAACTCATCTTAAAGGCCCTGTCTACCAATAAGTCAGATTCCGTTGAGACTGAAGTAATTCAAGGAGGCCCTCTTAACCCACGTAAAGGAGTAAACCTACCCAACACAAAAATATCATTGCCCTGCCTTACCCCCAAAGATCTGGATGATCTTAAAGTTGCCATGGAACATCAGGTTGAATGGATAGGCTTATCTTTTGTGCGATCTTCCAAAGATGTTGAAGAACTCAAAAGGATCATCAAAGAGAACAAGGCACCCTGCAGGGTTATTTCAAAAATCGAAAAGCCTGAGGCAGTAGTCGATATTGATAATATACTGGAAATTACAGACGCAGTAATGGTGGCCCGGGGAGATTTGGGAGTAGAAATCCCTATGCAGGGAGTCCCGCTTATCCAGAAAATGATCGTGAAAAAATGCCTCAAGATGGCTCGCCCGGTAGTTATAGCTACCCAAATGATGGAAAGCATGATAGAAAACCTGTCCCCTACCAGGGCAGAAGTTAATGATGTTGCTAATTCTGTCTTAGACGCTGCCGATGCCGTAATGCTCAGCGGTGAAACTTCCATTGGCAAGCACCCGGTAGAAGTGGTTCAGGCTATGTCCAAAATAATTACCCATGTTGAAGAAAGCGGACAGCTGAAAACAGCTGACGAAAATCCTCCCAGCTATCGCAACGACAGGTTTATTACCGATTCTATCTGTTACAATGCCAGTAAAATAGCCGATCAAATTGGAGCCAGTGCGATTCTTACCATGACCTTCAGCGGCTATACCGGCTTTAAAATATCTTCCCACCGGCCCAAGACCAATATCATTGTGTTTACTGCTAATCGCTCTATCCTGAATATGGTAAGTTTAATATGGGGAGTTAAAGGATATTTTTACGATAAAATGGAAAGCACTGACTCTACCTTTGCCGATATTAAACAAATTGCCAGGGATATGAATATTGTAAATGAAGGTGACCTGGTGATCAAAATAGCCAGCATGCCCATAGAAAGCAGTGGAATGACCAATATGTTAAAAATCAGCAGGATAGAATGATTATGAACTGGAAACAAGAAAATGATAAACTGAGCCGGGAATTTGAGTTCAAAAACTTTGTAGAGGCTTTTTCTTTTTTAACTAAAATAGCTATAGAAGCCGAAAAAGCCAATCACCACCCGGAAATATACAATGTTTACAACAAGGTCAGTATTTCCTTATCTACCCACGATGCGGGTAATAAAGTAACTGAGAAGGATTTGAAACTGGCCCGGATTATCGATACTCTTATTTAATCAAAGTGCACTGCTGAACTGCTTTAACATTCTCTTATCGTTTTCAAAAAGCAATCTGATATCACTCATTTGAAAACGGTGCAGGGCGGTTCTTTCCACACCTGGCCCAAAAGCAAAGCCGCTGTATACATTAGGGTCTATACCACAGTTTTCCAAAACCTGCGGATCTACCATTCCACAACCCAAAACCTCAAGCCACCCGGTACCTTTGGTCATTCGGTAATCTCTTTCATTATTTAACCCCCAGTAAACATCCATTTCAGCACTGGGCTCTGTAAAGGGAAAATAAGAGGGTCTTAATCTGATCTTGATATCTTTTCCGAAAAGTTCCCTGGCGAAATACAATAACGTTTCCTTGAGGTCAGCGAAGCTTACTCCTTTATCTATGTATAACCCCTCTACCTGGTGAAAAATACAGTGGGAGCGGGCCGAAATGGCTTCGTTGCGAAAAACGCGACCGGGGGAAATTGTTCTGATGGGAGGCTCTTGATTTTCCATAACCCTGATCTGTACACTGCTGGTGTGAGTCCTCAATGCCCAGTCGGGATCCTTCTGCACAAAGAAGGTGTCCTGCATATCTCTTGCCGGGTGTTCTTCGGGAAAGTTTAGAGATGTAAAATTATGCCAGTCGTCTTCTATCTCTGGCCCCTCAGATACATCAAAACCTATTTTTTCAAATATTGAAATAATGCGGTTTATAACCAGGCTAACCGGGTGGCGGCTTCCCTGGAAGTCAAAATTTGCCGGAAGTGTAAGATCTTTCTCAAAATTGACCCTTCTTTCACCAGAAATTGTTGCCTTGAGCTCCTCTATTTTTTGTGAAGCCCTGTTTTTCAATTCGTTAAGAGGCTTTCCCATGGCTTTTTTCTGTTCTTTTTCCAAGGATCTGAAATCTTCAAAAAGAGCCGTCACAATCCCTTTCTTGCCTAAAAACTTAATTCTGAACTGCTCGATATCAGAAAGCTTATCCGATGTATAGTTCTCAATTTCCTTGAGATACTCCTCTATTTTTGACTTCATAACAGACTAAAAACCTATCCTGTGTGTTTATTTTTATATTTGTAGATAGCAAAGATGTGAATATTCATAAAACTATGCGCCACCTTATTTCCACAATGCTAATATTCTGCTTGCTGGGAGGAATGTTTATCACTTCTTCCTGCAATCAGGAGATCGATTCATATAAGCTGGAGGTTATAGTTACAGTTTTTGATACCACCGAAGTACAAAATGCCCTGGTTCACATTTTTGCCCCGGTAGATAATACATTTCTGGATTATTACGTTTTTACTGATGAAGAAGGAAAAGCATCAGTAACTCTTGACAATGAGGCAGTAGTAGAGATTGTTGCCGGAAAAACATCTTTCAGAGGATGTGCTTTTGCTGAAGTTAACGAAGAATTTCAAAAAGTAAGGATAGACCTGAAGCCTGAGAGCCAGGCTTCAATAAATGGTTGTATTGAAGATAATTAAAATGAATCTGTTTCCCAAGATAGTTGTCTTTTCGCTTACTGTGATCCTTTTCACGGCCTCTAGTTCGTGTAGAAAGGCTGATCTCGATCCTGACTATAAATTCACCATAATAGTAAAAACACTAAGTGATAGTACAAGAGTGGCCAACGTATTTGTTGAGTTGATAGCCCCGGTTCCCGGAAGTAGAGTTGACCTGGATGGTTTTACCGATGAAAATGGCGAGGTTGATTTTGAATACGATGAAGAAGCTACTCTTTTAATCAGGGCCACCAGGGGCCCACAGGGGGCTTATTTGTGGATAGGCTGTAACAACATTCGGCTGTTGGATGACAGAAGAGCCACTCAAACGGTATATATCAGACCCTATGACCCTGAAGTAGAGGGTTGTTAAATCCAGCCATTCTCTTTGTAATACTTCACTATCGCATCTTTCATTAATACAGATTGCTCACCTGCCTTTAGATTGGGTAGTTTTGCTGTGCTGGTAAAATGGGGCCAGCCGTCTTTATCCCTCCCTTCATAACGGTAATAACCATAAGGTTCCAATACCGTACAAATCGCGATGTGAAAAAGGTTCACCTTATCGTCTTTTTTGAATTTCCGATAACCCATTCCCAACTCCTGAACACCTATTATGAACAAAACAGTATTCAGGTCGGCTTCTTCTTCATCCATATCAAATCTTTCCCTGGTAACGTTAATTACTTTTTCCCAGTCGCTCTTGAGGTTTTCGCTCAGCATTTATATTTGATCTTCTTTATATTCCAAGTGAATCTGGTTGATATCATACTTATCGTTCCGCTAGCTTACGGTCTTATTAAAGGCCTTTACAAAGGTCTGATCAACGAACTGGCCTCGTTGATCGCTCTTCTGGCCGGAGTGGCTATAGCTTATACCTTTTACCCGTCTTTCGGTGCAAAATTGCAGGAAAATTTTCTTTCTTCTGTCTCTCCAACCGAACTGAATATTATTTCCTTTAGCTTGATCTTCCTGTTAGCGGCTCTTACTGTTTTCCTTATTGGCAAAATGGTTACCAAATTGCTAAGCGCCTTAGCTTTAGGGCTTTTCAACCGTTTTTTAGGGGGGGTCTTTGGCTTCTTAAAAGTCTTACTGATTTTGTTAATGATAACTGCCTTGATCAATCCTATCATCCAGAAACAAAGTTTCTATGAAGACAGTTTATTACAACAAAGTATTGTTTATCAAAAACTTAGCTATTTCGAACACGTTTTATTCCAACAGATATCAAACCAGGATATCCCTTCTATTGAGATATAGCTTTTATACCGGGCAGCTCTTTTCCTTCCAGGTATTCTAACATAGCCCCACCACCGGTAGAAACGTAGCTCACTTCGTTTTCCATTCCAAATTTTTTAATAGCGGCAACAGAGTCTCCTCCCCCTACCAGGCTAAATGCTCCCTGTTCGGTAGCTCTGGCAATGAGTTTAGCTACTTCCCGTGTTCCTCTTTCAAAGTTTGAAAATTCAAACACGCCCATAGGTCCGTTCCAAAGAATGGTTTTAGACTCAAGCAAAACCTCTTCTAATTCATTAAGCGTTTGTGGGCCTACATCCAGCCCCATCCAGCCCTCTTCTATATGATCAGCCCGGCTGATTTTCCGCTCTGCTTCATCACTGAAGGAATCTGCATTCACAGAATCTTGAGGTAAAAAAACTTTAACATTCTCTTTTTCAGCTGTTTCTAATATCTTTTGAGCTGTTTCGAGATAATCGTCTTCTACCAGGCTACTACCGATATTTCCGCCCTTTGCTTTAATAAAAGTAAAGGCCATACCACCCCCTATAATGAGATTATCCAGCCTGGGAGTGAGGTTCTCCAATATGCTGATCTTAGATGAAACCTTGGCCCCGCCTACTATGGCAGTCACGGGAGGCTTACCCTGGTGCAGCACTTTGGAAACGTTTTCTATTTCGGCAGCCATCACCAGGCCAAATGCTTTTTTGCCTTTAAAAAAATCAGCGATAATTGCCGTGCTGGCGTGTGCCCGGTGAGCAGTACCAAAGGCGTCATTCACATAAAAATCCCCGTTTTTGGAAAGTTTTTCCGCAAATTCCCTGTTGCCTTTACTTTCTTCCGTGTGAAAGCGCAGGTTTTCCAGCATAACGATCTCTCCTGTTTTGGCTGAACGGGTCAGCTCCTCTGTCCCTTTTCCTATGCAGTCTGTAGCAAAAAATACGGTTTGTCCACTCAATTTTTCCAAAGTGTCAACGATATTTTCCAGGCTCAATTCTTTTTCATATCCGCCTTTGGGCCTGCCTAAGTGTGACATTAAAACCGGAATACCTCTATTTTTAAGAATAGCCCTTATCGTGGGAATGGTCGCTCTGATACGGGTGTCGTCCGTTACCTCCAAATTTTTATTAAGAGGTACATTGAAGTCAACTCTTACTAAAACTCTTTGTCCTTTAAAATCAATATCGTTTACCGTTGTCATTTCAGTTAATTTTAGGGCTGCAAAAATACAGTCTTCACCGTTAAGAGAATATCAAAAATGAAGTTTGCCGAGATCGCAGGACACCGGGAATTAAAAAATAAATTACGAAAACTGGTTCATAACGAAAGAGTGGGACATGCATTACTCTTTTACGGGCCGGAAGGCAACGGAGCTTTACCCCTTTCTATGGCCCTGGCGCAATACCTCTGCTGCGATGATAAAAGCTCTGGTGATAGTTGTGGTAAGTGTATGAACTGCAAGCTATTTACTTCTAATAATTATCCTGATATTCATTTTGTTTACCCGGTGGCGAAAACGCAAAAAAGCAAAGATAAACCGCTTAGTACTGATTTCAGGGAGGAATGGAATACACTTCTGAAAACCGAGAAATATTTTGGCCTTTACCGTTGGCTGGAAACTTTAGGGGTAGAAAACAAGCAGGCCCAGATCAGTGTGTATGAAAGTGCTGATATTCTTAAAAAGCTAAGCTTGAAATCCTACGGAGGCAAGTACAAATTTGTCATTATCTGGATGCCGGAAAGGATGAATAACAGTGCTTCAAATAAAATATTAAAGATACTGGAAGAGCCTCCAGCCTTTACTTTTTTCTTTCTGGTAACAGAAGATACCGATGTCTTATTACAAACCATCACCAGCCGCTGCCAGAAAATACAGGTAAACCGTTATCCCCTGGACATAACTAAAGAGTTTTTAATGGAGGAAGAAGCACTTGATCAAAATACTGCCTCCGTAATCGCTCAAATTGCAGAAGGCAATTTATCCCTGGCGCGTAAGCTTTGCGAACGATCAGAGTCTTACCGCGATTATGCCGTTCACTTCAGTTCGTGGGTACGGGCCTGCTTTAAAGCTGATACTCATCTGATCTTAAACTGGGTTGAAGAATGCAGCCGCTATGAAAGGGAAAAGCTTAAAGACTTCATCAGATTTTGTTCTAACACTTTCAGGCAAGCTTTAAATCTCAATTATTCCGAAAGCGACCATAGTAATGATGTGTTTAACGATATTGGCTTTGAGCTCAGTAAATTTTCTCCTTTCGTCAATTCCGCCAATGCTTCCAGCATTCTAGAATTGATAGACTCTGCGGAGTACGATGTAAGCCGTAATGCTAACCCAAAGATCGTTTTAACTGACCTAAGCCTGAAAATGTCTCGCCAGCTTAGAGTTAAGCCCTGACAATCAAATCCTTACACAAAAATCTTGTCAAAAGCTATTTAACGCCATTTTTTGAACTTTTGGATAGGGAATACTAGCCAAAGGTCTTATGCCAATCTGGAGCTTCTATTTACTTTTTTAATAAAAAAGGTGGAAATACAGATGCTATACTACTTGACCTTTGTGATTTCAATAAGTTTTTCCTAATAATTCTCGCAAGATTTTCTAATTAAAATATGGCCGCTAAAGAAGTCGTTAAATCTTTGCTGTGCCAAGATGAATGGACTTGTGTTTCACGTGGAACTACCGTCCCATATAAACCAGCAGAACACTGATATCGGAAGGGCTGACCCCACTGATCCTTCTAGCTTGCTTTATGCTAACGGGTTTAATTTTTGTTAGCTTCTCCCTTGCTTCATAACTAAGACTGTTCAACTTAGTATAGTCAAAATCTACTGGGATATTAATGTCTTCTAAACGATTGAGCTTATGGGCATTTTCACGCTCTTTTTCAATATAGCCACGATATTTAAGTTTGACCTCTATCTGTTCTTTAATATCTTGATTTACTTCATTGTCTATTAAGTAATTGGCTAATGCATCTATTTCCGTTAAATCATCTATAGATATCTGTGGTCTGGAAAGAAAGCTGTATAATTTCATTTTCTGATCCACTATTGCACTTCCCTTTTCCTTAAGAATAGGGTTTATAACTGAGGGTTCAACGCTTTCTTTTATTATGAACTTCTCAAGCTTATCTACTTGTGCCATTTTTAAATTATACTCGGCAAAGCGGTTTTCATCAATCAGGCACAGCTGATGTCCCAAATGTGTTAATCTTTGATCGGCATTATCCTGTCTCAACAGAATTCTGAATTCTGCCCTACTCGTAAACATACGGTAAGGTTCTTCTGTACCTTTAGTTATCAGATCATCTATCAAAACTCCGATGTAAGCCTGATCGCGATCCAGCACAATACTTTCTTTCTCGTGAACCTTATTATGTGCATTTATTCCTGCGATCAATCCCTGGCAAGCTGCCTCTTCATAACCTGTAGTTCCGTTGATCTGTCCTGCGAAATACAAGTTCTCTACTAACTTGGTTTCTAAAGTATAACCCAATTGTGTAGGTTGGAAAAAATCGTACTCAATAGCATAGCCCGGTCTAAACATCCGTACATTTTCAAAACCAGGAATTGATCTAAGTGCTTTGTATTGTATATCATCAGGTAAACTGGTGCTAAAACCATTTACATAGACTTCTACTGTATCCCAACCTTCGGGTTCAACAAAAATTTGGTGGCGTTCCTTATCCGCAAAGCGGTCAATCTTATCTTCAATACTTGGGCAATAACGCGGACCGGTGCTTTGTATCTGCCCGTTAAACATTGGGCTGCGGTCAAAACCCGTTTTTAAAAGTTCGTGTACTTCTGGATTGGTATAGGTGATATAGCAACTTCTCTGTTGCTCTAATGGTTTTGTCTGAGAAGAAAAACTGAATTTTTGCGGATTATCGTCCCCCTTTTGTTCTTCCATTCTGGAGTAATCCAAAGAACGGCCATCTACGCGGGGAGGGGTACCTGTCTTCATACGCCCAGTTTCAAAGCCCGCTTTGATAAGATCTTCTGTAATTCCGGTAGCTGCCCTTTCTCCTGCCCTGCCTCCACCAAATTGTTTATCGCCAATGTGAATTAAACCATTTAGAAAAGTTCCGTTGGTTAGAATAACCGACTTCCCTCTGATCTCGGAGCCGATGCCTGTACGAACACCTAGTACTCTTCCGTCCTTAATGATGATCTTGCTGACCATATCCTGAAAAAAATCAAGATTGGGGATGCGCTCCAAAGCCAGACGCCATTCTTCTGCAAAACGCATACGGTCGCTTTGAGCACGGGGAGACCACATAGCAGGACCCTTGCTTCTGTTGAGCATGCGGAATTGTATCATGGTTTTATCAGTGATTAAACCACTCAGACCGCCCAACGCATCGATCTCTCGTACTATCTGTCCTTTAGCAACACCTCCCATAGCAGGATTACACGACATTTGTCCGATGGTCTGTAAATTCATGGTTACTAAAAGGGTTTTACTGCCCATACGGGCTGCAGCAGCGGCTGCTTCGCAACCCGCATGCCCCCCTCCTACTACTATCACATCATATTCTGCATCAAACATTTTACTATCGTTTCACGTGGAACTTTTCTACAACTAACTGTTTTTCAATTTTTTGGGGCGCAAATTTAAGTAAAAATCCTCTTTTTCCCGCATTTCTGCTCCTTCTCTATCGGTCTTATCTTTATAACCTATCAGATGAAGCAAGCCGTGTACTATCACTCTTTGTAATTCCTTTTCATAAGATTCTGCCAATTGCTTCGCATTACTTGTCACAGTGTCCAAGCTAATGAATATCTCTCCCTTCAAACCCTTTCCTTCTGTATAATCGAAAGTTATTATATCAGTATAATAATCATGCTGAAGGTAGTTCTGGTTAATTTTCAAGATTTCTTCATCATTAACAAAATGGTATAAAAGCATATTTATATGGCAGCCTTCACTTTTTGTAACCTCTTTGAGCCACCTAATCAGCAACTCTTCATCCTGCTCTTTGGGAAGGTTAAGGAAATTGATCAAGGATTTGTGTTTAGCAGTTGATTGGCTTTTTCTCGATAATAATTACTCAGATTTAACGGGGTCAAGAGTATTTCCTCGTCCTGGTTTTCTTTCTCTTTTAAATATTCCTCAATGGCCATCTGCTTCATCTTCATTTCTTCCGAGGTTGTGGATTCCCTCTTCTCTTCCTCGTCTTGCTTCATCTCAGCTCTCTCTGATTCGAGCAGGCGAGTTTCAATATTTTTTAAACGATCTTTAAAGGTGTACTCATACTCCCCGTTCAATAGTTCCTTTTCCAATTCTTCCATCTGTTTAATAGCTTCCTGTATGTTACCTCTATTGCCGTCCTGACCCATATTCTCGCTCATCTCCTGCAGTTGATTGCGCAATTGTTCCTGTTGGCTTAATATACGTATGAGTTCCTCACTGTTGCCTTTACTACCTTTTTTGCCTTTGCCATCCTTTTGTTCTCCCGGTTTTTGCCCTTTCTTCATCTGGCCCATTTGCTCTCCTAATTGCTGTTGCAGTTTCCTCATATTCGATAAACTGGGTTTCCCCTGACCTGGTTTTTCACATGACTGCTTACCCGGCTTAGACATGGCCATCATCTGTTGCATTTGCTGAAGGCTTTGATCTAACATCAAGGCCAGGTTATTAGCAGCTGTCATAACATGCTGTTGGTTAGCGGATGCCTGAGCTGTTCGCCTTTCTTCCAACTCTTGTATACTCTTGTTGAGATTGGAATTAACATCGCTGAGTTCTTTGAATACTACTTCTTTGATCTGGCTATTTCGTTCACTTAAAGCCACCAGGCTATCTTCAATGATCTTAGCACCTTCCTTAAGCTTGCGTTGTTCGATCAGAATAGCCCGTAATTGCGGATCATTAATATTAACCGTACGGCTGAGATAGGCCAGGTCTTCCACTCCATGTGATAATATTTCCAGATTCTCCAGAATCTGTCGCAAGGCCACCATATCTTCCTGCATGGATTGGGATTGCATACTCATGAGGCTCTGTTGCAGTTGCTCGCTCATTTCTTGCATTTTGTCCCCCGCTTTTTGTTGATTTTGATTCGCCTTGCCGGGTTTGCGTTTCTGCATATTCTCCTGCGATTGTTTCATCTCTTCTTTCGTCTCTTCAAAGCTCTTTTCCAGTTCTTGTTCCTCATTCTCCTGTTTAAAGTTCTCGTTTTCTTTCTCCAGTCGCTCAATTTCTTTCTGAACCTGTTCCAGCTCTTTCTGGAATTCCTTTTGAGTCTCGCTTTCGCTAGATTCTTCCTTGTTTGCCAAATCTTTTTGTTGTTGGGCCAGGTCTTGTAGTTTTTCAGCTTGTTCTAAAATGTTCTTCTGGAACTTGAGGTCCTCCAGCAACTTTTCATCCCGTTCAGAATTGCGTTGGTTTTGCTCATTGGCCTGTTGTAACTCTTCCAGCTTTTCCTGCAATTTCTCAGTATCCAGCTTCTCCATCAGCTTTTGGATCTCCTCCATGAGCCTTTCCAATTCTTCCTCTTTCTTGTCCTTCCGGATCTCGTTCATCTCTTCTTCTTTCTGTTTAAGTTCCTCTTTCTTTTCCGTAACCTTATCTTCTTTCTTCTGCAGTTTCTCAATCTTATCATCTAATTCCCGCTGGCGCTTTATCAAATCTTTCTCCTTTTGCAGCAACTCCTTTAAGCGTTCCTGTTCGCGGTAATCCAATTTTTTACTCTGTAACAGTTTGCGTTGTAATGCCTCAATTTCTTTTTGTATCCGATCGTTTAATTCCTGTAACTCCTTCCTATCATTTTGTACTGTCTGATATTCTTCATCTATATCTTTTTTGATCTCTTCCTTTCCTTTCAGTTTTAGCTGAAAGCTATTGGACTGTGCTGCTTTAGGGCCATTAATACCATCATTATCGTATAGCTTAAGGTAAATGCTCAGCTTACGGCTCTTATCTGTCAACACCGAATCCATTTGCAGAACTTCCGTAAAACTCAGAGTGGGTTCCCCTTTGTTGATACGCAGCGGTTTCACTTTAGAATTCCCTTGTTCCTCGATGTATAATTGCAAGCGAGAGAAGCCGTAGTCATCTGAAGCAGAGCCTTTTATAAAAAGTACTCCTTCATATAAGGTGTCCTGGAAATACTCTACTCTTATGTTGGGATACTGATCTTTTAGTATAGTAACAGTATTGGCGAGTTCCCCCTTTTTAGCGTACTGATCATTAGCAAGGTCTATGCGGTAATCCAAATCATTTTTGAGTTTTTGGCTGAGGGAGAATTGTTTTTCTTTTCTCACAAGAGCAAGGGAAGTATCATTTGTAGTGAAAAAAGCTCGATCCGTTTCTTTGGCCAACAGGCTCCACTCTACTTCACTCCCTTCTGGTACGCTGAATTTGTTATTGGTTTCGGGTATGTAGGATTTCAAACCGGTATAAGCAGGGGGAATTACCTGAATGAGCATACTTTCTATTTTAGGTACAGGAATTACTTTGACGCTGTAAAATGGGCTTAAAAAACCTGAAGCCTGATAACGAAAAGTAAAGTCCTCTTGCACATTCTCAAAAACATAGCTGAATTTCCCCGCTGAAACGGAAACCATACGCGATTCTCCTCCTGGGTGGGCAATAAGAACACTGGAAGGGATCTTTGCGCCTTGCAATTCCAGGTCGAGCTCCAGATCATCACCCCTTTCAATGGTATATTCCTTATCTGCCACAAACTGGAAAGGAGCTTCAGGTAAAAATTCTTGCTGGTATTGTACTATTCGCCTGCCTGACTCCGTAATGGAACTCAGCTCTCCGGTAAGCCATAGCAGCAAAAAAATTGAAATGGGGACTAAAAGCACCGGCCAATATTTTTTGTTCTCCTGCAGATTAATGGCTTTCTGAAAAGGGACCAGGCTTAATTTTTGAATTTTTTGATCGATGCTGGCCTGTAGCAGTGTGCTGTTGCTATCTGAAACTTGCTGCAATTGCAGTGTGTTTAATATTTTGTCGTCCACCTCGGGAAAGTGTTTGCCGATCAAACGGGCAGCTTGGGTGTAATCCAGCTTACGCCTGATGCGTAATAAGCCCAAAAGAGGAGCGATCACGTAATAAAAAGTAATTACTCCTATCCCAACCAGCAATAGCAATAGCAGGAATAAACGCACGGACGAATTAAATCGTCCGAAATATTCTAATCCCGATATCAGTAAAAAATAAACAAGGCCTGTGCCCGTAAAATAGATCAGGCCCTTCAACAATTTATTGAAGTAATATTTTCTGGAAAACTCTTCCAGTTTAGTGATCAGTGTATCAAATCCCATAACTTAATTCTAACGTGGTCCCGTAGCAGAGATTGTGAAATAGGTCATGCTAAGATAAGCATCTTGAGAGGTCAATAATCAGGCCAGTCGTTAGCAGATAGATACAATTTATTAGTCGGAAAATATGGTCGGTTTTTGTGCCTCTCTGGTCTTCGACTATTCCTCTCTTGAGCTCAGGTTCCCCTCCTCTGTAAATAACAATAGACTATTTTGATTTATACTTGTGATTCCAATTAGAGCAGTATGAGTAAGTTTTCCTTTTTAATAGTTGGAGCGGGAAGAGGTGGTACGAGCTTACTGGCGGCTATATTGGATACCCATTCCCTCCTCGAAGTCGGTTTTGAAAAATATTCTGTGCAATACCTGATGAACCCGCAAAAATGCTGGTTAAAAAATGAACTGTTATGCCGTACCAGCCGTTTTTTGAAAGCTTGTGAAAAAGAGGCCCGGTCTTCCCGGAATCCTGTTTGGGGTAATAAAATTACATCGGAGCAAATAGCTGGCTTACACGATGTGGCTGAGGGTAAAGGAGAGGAGGACGTATGGCGTTACTTCTTTGAACGCATGCTTAAAAATCAGAAAGTCATCTTTATTTTGAGGGATGGCAGAAGCTGCATTCCCTCTAAAATGAAGCGGGCAGGTTTATCACTCGATGACGCCCTTGAAAGATGGAAATACTCCGTGCGCATGAGTCAATACCTGGAAAGAAGCCATCCCAATAGTTACATCTTGAAATATGAGGAACTACTTTTAAATCCCGATCAAAAGCTACAGTCTGTTTGTTCTTTTCTGGGAATCCATTTTGAGGCTGGCATGGTAGAGGGAACGGAAAACCCAAAAATGCTGGAAGAATACCGCCAAAAAGGCCTGGATAAAAATAAAGCACTTAGCCCTGTAAAAAAACTTGAGTGGCACCATCTCATACAAAAGGAGTTAAGTGAACTCAATTATATATAGTATATCTTCTTGGCTTCATTTAAATTAGGTTTAGCGAGGCCATAAAGCCCTTCAAGATAATTACCTTTGCCCACCCAAAATAAAAGCATGAGTACGACCGATCGAAAAGTGAGAGTGCGTTTCGCTCCCAGTCCTACCGGACCTTTACACATGGGAGGCGTACGCACCGCATTGTACAATTACCTTTTTGCCAAAAAGCACGGTGGCGATTTTATCCTTCGCATTGAAGATACCGACCAAACCCGTTATGTAAAAGGAGCTGAAGATTACATTGTAGAATCCCTGCAATGGAGTATGATGGCCCCTGACGAGGGCCCCGGCTTTGGTAGTAATTACGGCCCTTACCGTCAATCCGAACGCAAAGGGATATATCGCGAGTATGCTGAAAAACTGGTTGAAAACGGTTATGCTTATTACGCTTTTGATACCGCTGAAGAACTGGATCACATGCGCGAACTGGCCAAACAGGCAGGTACACCCAACTGGCAGTACAACGTGGTAACGCGCAACAGCATGAAGAATTCACTGACCTTGCCCAAAACAGAGGTGGATAGCCGGATCGCCAATGGTGACCCTTACGTGATCCGGATTAAACTGCCCCGCAATGAGGAAGTGAAGTTTGAAGATATCGTTCGTGGCTGGGTGTCGGTGAATACCAATAATATGGACGATAAGGTATTGTTCAAGTCAGACGGCATGCCCACCTACCACCTTGCAAATGTGGTAGATGATAAGCTGATGGACATTACCCACGTGATACGCGGAGAAGAATGGCTGCCTTCGGCTCCCCTGCATGTTTTGCTGTACCGTTATTTGGGATGGGAAGAAAGCCGCCCGCAGTTTGCCCATTTGCCACTCCTCTTAAAACCTGACGGCAACGGCAAGCTCAGCAAAAGAGATGGCGACCGTTTGGGATTCCCGGTTTTTCCTTTGCAATGGCAAAACCCCGAAACCGGAGAGATTTCTTCCGGCTACAAACAGCAAGGCTATTTCCCGGAAGCTTTCATCAACATGCTGGCTTTTTTGGGCTGGAACCCCGGCACCGAACAGGAGTTGTTTACCATGCAGGAACTGATCGAGGCTTTTTCCCTGGAAAAAGTGAACAAAGCCGGAGCGCGTTACGATCACGATAAAACCAAATGGTATAACCAACAGTATCTTCGTCTTAAAAGCGATGAGGAACTAGGCGAACTGCTCGCGGATGAGGCAGCAGGTCGTGGTATGCCTGTTGATAGGGATTATGCCATTAAGGTAGCTTCGGTAATGAAGGAGCGCGCTCATTTTATCCGGGAGATGATAGAGGAAGGAGGGTTTTTCTTTGAGGCTCCTGCAGATTACGATGAAAAAACCCTCAACAAAAAGTGGAATGCGGAAGCTCGCCACCACGTAGAGCAATTGATCGAGCGTTTCAGTAATCTGCAATACTTTGATGCAGAACAGCTAGAAATGGCTTTTAAAGCTTATCTCACCGACAATGATCTCGGTTTCGGAAAAGTAGGTCCCGGCTTCCGGTTAGCCATTACCGGTAGAGGTATGGGGCCTTCCATGTTTGATATCTGTGCCATCCTGGGCAAGCAAGAAACTCTGAAACGCTTGCAAGCTGCTTTGGATAAACTGCCTGCTTGATGGATAAAATTGTTGTAGAAGGCATCAAGCTGTTTGGTTACCACGGTTGCCTGGACGAAGAAGGAAAAATAGGAACGGATTACCGTATCAATGTTACAGTATGGGGCGATCTTTCAAAAGCGGCTCTAAGCGATAAGCTGAAGCATACCATGGATTACGTTATTATCAACCGCATTGTAAAAGAGGAAATGGCCATCCGTTCCAAGCTGATCGAGCATGTGGCCAACCGTATACTAGACCGTTTGTTAAACGAAATTCCTCCCTTACAAAAAGCGGAGGTTAAACTCTCTAAATTGTATCCCCCCATAAACGGAGATGTAGAAAGTGTAAGCGTGGTACTGAAAAAGAAAAGGTAGGAAGATTATTATATCTTTGCATTCCTTTAAAAAGGTCTCGTGGCCGAGTGGCTAGGCAGTGGTCTGCAAAACCATCTACAGCGGTTCGAATCCGCTCGAGACCTCTAAAAAAGCCTTACAAATTGTAGGGCTTTTTTGTTTGATTGCTTTAATCCAATCCCTCCTTTTATTTATTTTGTAACAACCAACTGTTCACCATGGATTACATCAAAAGGGAAGGCAATTGGATCCCTAAATTGGGCTTCGGAACCTTTAACCTCACCGGCCGGGACGTATTAGGAGCCCTGGAATTTGCCCTGGATGTGGGCTATCGCCATATTGACACGGCCCAGATGTACGAAAATGAGGACGAGATCGGCAAAGTACTCGCTAAAACTTCTGTTTCGCGCGATCGTCTTTTTATCACCACCAAGGTATGGTGGACTAACCTCTCCAAAAAAGACTTTTTGCCTTCGGTGGAAGACAGTCTGCGCAAGCTCAAACAGGATTACGTAGACCTTCTGCTGATCCACTGGCCTAATAAAGACATTCCTCTGGAAGAATCGCTGGAGCAACTGGAAAAGGCCAAATTAAAAGGTTATGCCAAGCTGATAGGGGTGAGCAATTTCAATGTAGAGTTACTGGAAAGGGTAGAGAAATTCGGTACGCCCATTGCCTGCAACCAGTTTGAATACCACGCCCTGCTTAACCAGGATAAACTGATCCAGAAAACCCGCTCTTTGAGCGCTTTTGTTACCGCTTACAGCCCCATTGCCCGCGGGCAGGTCGGTGATGAGGAAGTGCTAAAAAAAATCTCCTTGCGCTACCGCGTTTCTGCTACACAGGTTGCACTGCGCTGGCTGGTACAACAAGAAGATGTAGTGGCTATTCCAAAATCCCGCCAATTAGTACGCATCAAGCAAAACTTTGACGTTTTTAATTTCTCCTTGACAGAAGAAGAAATGCAGCAGATATCGGCCCTGCGGCAGAAAAACCTGCGCCTCATCGATCCTGAATTTGCACCTAGCTGGGACTGATGGCTAAAATTTCCCTTGACTATTATCGTCAGCAGAACGTGGTGCACCTGGCCAAAGATCTTCTAGGGAAATATCTGTTTACCCGAATTGATGGTCAACTGACCAGCGGTATGATCGTGGAGACAGAGGCTTACAACGGCCGCACCGATGCGGCTTGTCACGCTCACGCCTATAAGCGCACTGCCCGTACTTCTATCATGTATGAAGCAGGGGGCCTAGCTTACGTTTACCTCTGTTATGGCATACACCACCTCTTTAATATTGTCACAAATCAGGAAGAATATGCCGATGCGGTTTTGATCAGGGCAGTAGAACCCGTAGACGGCCTTGACATTATGTTGGCCCGAAGAGGTAAGAGCAAGCCGGATAATCGCCTGACAGCCGGCCCGGGCAGCTTGTCTAAAGCCCTGGGCATTAACCGCTCCTTTTACGGAGAATCTTTAGATGGGAATACCATCTGGCTGGAAGACCGCAACATCCGCTTTTCAAAGGGCGAAATAGTAGAGACTACCCGTATAGGGGTAGACTATGCGGGAGATGATGCTTTCTTGCCCTGGCGCTTTTATGTGAAAGACAATCCTTACATCAGCAAAAAGTGAAATAGCGACTGGCTGTAAGGGCTTTATGACTTATATTTGCTCCTCTATTTTTAATTGGTCTAAATAAGGAGATTGATATATGAAGTTTCGTGGAGTACTGATATTATTGCTGGTTTTTGTCGCTATTTCCTTGAAGGGAAAAGAACAGGATAAAGCCCGGATGATGGTTCATCTTTTGGATTACATCGCAGTGGATTACTCTATGGCGGTACAAAACGGTGAGGTGATCAATCAGGCTGAGTTTGAAGAAATGAAGGAGTTCGGCCGTACCATCAGCCAACTCAGCAATCAGACATCAGCCAACCTGCAAAGCGACATTATTCTCTTACAAAAGCTGATCTCCGAAAAAGCCGGTCACGATAAAATTTCCAGCGTTGCCGGAGGTATTAAACAACAGATCATCAGTGATTTTTCCCTGGAAGTAGCTCCTAAGCGCTGGCCATCCCTTAAAAACGGCAAGGCTTTGTTTGCCCTGCACTGTGCTTCCTGCCACGGGCCCCAGGGGAAGGGGAACGGAGCTTTGGCAGCGGGCTTAGATCCCAAACCTACTGATTTTCACGCTGAAGATAAAGCCAACGGACTTTCTCCTTTTCAGGCTTATAACACCATCCGTTTGGGGGTGGAAAATACCGGTATGCGGGCTTTTAACGAACTGAATGATGACGAGGTGTGGGATCTGGCTTTTTATCTGCTCAGCCTTTCGCAGAACAACGGAATAGAAGTAGAGGATGTAGCGGAGAAGCTGGACAAGGAGATTAGCCTGGAAAAACTAGCCTCGCTGGACAATGATGAGCTACGGGCTTACCTCGCAACGGATGACGAAAGGATCATTGCTGCTTTGCGTCTGCATCCCAAAGAACTATCGGAAATAAGTCAGGATGATTATCTGGATAAAGCGGAGAAGCTAATTGTTGCTTCCATAGCGGCTTATGAAAAAGGAGAGCATGACGAGGCCCGTAATCTGGCCCTCACAGCTTACCTGGAAGGAGTAGAACCCGTAGAAATACAATTAAGAGCCAACGATGCTTCCTTTGCGGTTGATCTGGAATCGCAACTGGCCATTATGCGCAGCGCCATTGAAAGTAAAGCTCCTGTAGAAAAAGTACAGGCCGAGGGGCAAAGATCCATCACCCTTATCCAACAGGCCCGTCAAATCATTTCCGAAAGATCATTTACCGGTTGGTTATCTTTTCTTTTGTCTTTCTCCATTATTCTCAGGGAAGGTTTGGAAGCCTTTTTAGTGATCATCACCATATTGGGTATTGTCCGTGCCCTTAAGCTACCCCATGCTTCCCGTTGGATACATGCTGGCTGGATAGCCGCCATTGCCAGTGGATTTATCCTGTGGCTGGCAGCCGATAAGCTCTTTACTTTCACCGGAGCCCAAAGAGAACTTATGGAAGGCTTAGTGGCGCTTTTTGCCGTAGGAGTGCTGCTCTATGTCGGTTTTTGGATGCACAGCAAATCAGAGGCTGGCAAATGGCAGGCTTATGTAAAAGGCAAGATCCAGAACCTGGCCAAAAAAGAGAATATGCTCGGTTTGGCCTTCCTTTCCTTCCTGGTGGTTTTCCGCGAAGCTTTTGAATCGGTACTTTTCCTTTCTGCCCTAAGCATGGAGGTAGGTGAATCCCACCAGGCGGCTTTTGGCGGGGGAATTGTTTTTGCCTTCGCCCTGCTGGCCGTGATCTCGGTTATGCTACTCAAGTATTCCAAAAAACTGCCTATTGCTAAACTGTTTAAATACTCCGCTATTGTTATTTCTTTTCTGGCGGTGATCTTAACGGGAAAAGGTATACACGCCCTACAGGAAGCGGGTAATATCAGCATTTCCATAATGCCGGTCAATTTGCGCCTGAGTTTCATTGGTTTATACCCTACCTGGGAAAGTTTCCTCGCCCAGTTGGGTATACTAGCTTTGATCATTTTCCTTTGGAATGTGGGCAACCGGCAGAAAGCTCCGGTTAAAACGGTGAAGGCCTGACTTAATCAAAGAATTCATGCCGGAATTTTTGCAAGAAAACACCCGGCATGGTCGTTAAAGAGAGTTATCGTGGCCATAGACCTATCTACCGAACAGGTAGAGCCGTGACCCTACAATGAGATACCGGGCCTGCGCCCACAATGATCTGAATTAATAACCATCCTTCGATACAGTTTTGCTGACGCAAAACCACTCGGGATGACTGATAAATACAGCATGGCCTACTTAACTCTGACTGTTCCTATTCATCAAATTAATCCGTTTAACTTCGCAGCATGACCAAGGCAAAAAAATACTGGAAACAGGCTCTGTATCTGGCTTGGTTTACCATTTTGTATAACCTTACAGAGGCTATCGCCTCCATCTTTTTTGGTTTTGAACAGGAGTCCTATACTCTGGCTGGTTTTGGAGCCGATAGTTTGGTAGAAACTATTTCCGCTACAGGAATTCTGCTATTGATAAGGAGAAAAGGAAAAGGCCAGCGACAGCAGGGAGAAATAACGGCTCTACGCATTACGGGAATTTCTTTTTACCTGCTCGCAACTATCTTAATAGCTTCTGCCGTCTATTCCGTAGCTGTTGGCCTGAAACCCGAAGAAGGCACGGCAGGTATCATTATCAGCCTGATATCGATAACCTTTATGTGGATACTGATCCGTTGGAAAACCAATCTGGGCAAAAAACTCAACTCCTCAGCCATGATAGCTGACGCCAGGTGTAATCTCGTTTGCCTGTATATGTCGCTCATTCTTTTAGCCAGCAGTGGATTATACGAGCTTACCCTTTGGCCCTATTGGGATGCCCTGGGTTTAGCCGGGCTGGCATGGTTTTCTATTGCGGAAGGTCGGGAGTCTATTGAAAAAGCCAACAATCCGGAACTGGATTGCCATTGTTGAAACCCTTATAACAAAACCATGAAAAAGCTATTTGCCATTATTTTAGTCTTCACCTCACTGCTAACAGCTGTTGCCCAGCAGAAAGTAGAAACCACAATCCAAAAAGTAACGCTGTTCCGGCAAGGAGCACAGGTTAGCCGTAGCGGAAACCTCAGTTTACCTGCCGGTAATTCTACCGTTATTTTTCCTTACCTCTCTCAGTTGATGGACCCCAATTCAATCTCCCTAAGCGGAAAAGGTAAGCTCACCATTCTTTCTATTTCTCACAAAAACGATTTCCTCACGGATGAAGATAAAAGCGAGCTGATACAAGCTCTGGAGAAAAAACTGGAAAAACTGGAAATGAATATCCGCAAGTTAAAAGCGAAGGAAGATGCCCTGAAGAGAGAAAAAGACATGATCATAGCCAATCAAAGCATCGGTGGGCAAAATAGCGGGGTAAGCTTACAACAATTACAACAGACCGCTGCCTTCTTTCGCAGCAAGATAGAGGAGATTAACGTAACGACCGAAGAAGTAAGGGTTGATATCCAGAAAACGGCCGCGGAAAAGCAAAAGGTAGAACAACAATTACAACAGGAACGCCAGGCCTTTGCTCAAAAAACCGGACAAGTCATCGTACAGGTAGAAGCCATAGCTCCTACCAATGCTTCTTTCGAGCTGAGCTACCTGGTGGGTTCTGCTTACTGGAACAGTAAATATGATGCCCGGGTAAAAGACCTCAGCAGCCCCGTTACCCTCGTTCAAAAAGCGCAAATTATCCAACAAACCGGAGAAGACTGGACGAATGTAGAATTAGTATTGAGTACAGGGCAGCCCAATGCGGGCGGTCAGGTTCCCTATATGAATATTCAGTACGTAGATTTCTATGCCCCTGTTGCATTATACGGATCGCAGAGTCCACAAAAAGCCTCCGTCCGCAATGCAGATACCAGAGCCGGAGGCAGGGCAGAAGCCGATGAGGTCAATATTACCTATCCCAGCTTCCAGGTCAATGAAAACCTCACCCAGCAAGAATTCAGTATTGACCGCAAACAAACGATAAAAAGCTCCTCCCAGCCGGCTACCGTGGTGCTGCGGGAACTGACCTTGCCCGCTAAATATGAATACCACGCCAAACCCCGTTTGGACAATAATGCCTTTCTCGTTGCCAAAGTTTACGACTGGGAGCAATACGACCTGATGAACGGAGAGATATCGCTTTACAACGGTTCTACCTACGTGGGTAAATCACAGCTCAATGCCCAAAATCCGGATGATACCCTGCAACTTTCCCTCGGCCGTGACCAGGGTATTGTACTGAAAAGAACCCGGGTGAAGAACAAGCAAGAGAAAAATTTCTTCGGTAATAAACGAACTGACCTTTACACCTGGAAAATTGAAGTACGCAATACCAAAAAAAGCGCGGTTAAACTGATGCTGAAAGACCAGGTCCCGGTATCGCGCAACGAAGAGATCGAAGTAAGCGTAAAAGGTATTGGCGGGGGGAGCCTGGACGAAAAAACCGGTATTATCCGCTGGAATTTTGACCTGGCCCCGGGAGCTAAAAAAGAAATGGAGATCAGCTATGAGGTAAAGTACCCGAAAGATAGAAACGTGCATTTGTTTTAGGCAACGGTTTTTGTTTTTTCCCTTCTATATCTAAAACGCTGCTTATGAAACCACTTGTTCTTATACCCCTTCTACTGGGGCACTTCACCCTTTTTGCCCAAAATGAAATTTCTGTTCCATCAGAGATTGAAGAAGTAACTGTATTCAGCCAGGGCGCCCAGGTCAAAAGATCCGCTAAACCTTCTATTCCAAAAGGAGATGTTACCCTGGTCTTTAAAGACGTTTCACCCAATCTGGACGAAAAATCCATACAGTTCAATTCCAACGGGAATTATTCCATACTCGCAGTGAACTTTCAGGTGTATTTTGAAGACAATGAGGAGGAAACCAAGAACAGGGTCGTAGCCCTGAACGAGAAGCTCAGATCCATAGATAATGAGTTGGAAAGCAAAGAACAACTGATCGCTGTCCACTATAATGAAGAGCAGGTTCTGCTCAGTAATACCGATTTTGGTAGTGCTGAAGGTATTGATGTTGTTGAACTGGAAAAGGGGGTCGAGTTTGTACGATCCCGCCTGACCCAAATAAGACAGAACAAGCAACGCCTGAATAATGAAATGGAAGATCTCTACATCCAAAAACAAAAGGTCACTAATGAATTACAGGAGATCCGGCTAAAGAATGCCAAGAGAAAGGGTAAAGTTATCATTAAGCTATCTTCTGAAAAAGCTCAAAACCTCAAAGCTCAACTTTCTTATGTGGTCAGCAATGCCGGCTGGGTTCCCTATTACGATCTCAAAGTAGAAGACATAGACCAGCCGCTGGAGATCATTTACAAAGCTAAAGTAAACCAGAGTACCGGGGAAGACTGGAAAAAAGTGAAACTCTCTTTGAGTACCGGAGACCCTTATCAGGAAGGTTTTCTACCACAACTCAATCCCTGGTTCCTCAATTTTACCCGTCCTTCTTACCAGAGACCGGTAAGTTCTTCTGCTCCCCGGCAAAAAGGGATAAGCGGTACCCTGAGCGGAACCGTACTGAGTCGTAAAACAGGAGAAATAATCCCCAATGCCAATATTGTGGCCTACACTGATCAAGGTGAAATTGTGGCCGGAACAACTTCGGGTGTAGACGGTAAATTTTCTCTTTCTTTGGATTATCCTGCCCACCGTTTCGAGGTTAGCTTTATCGGTTACACGACCCATACCGAATACCTGGAGCGAACCGATAAGTTTTATACTGTTCTGATGAACGAATCGTCCGAACACCTAAACAATGTAGCGATCTCCTATGATGCCCCGCTCATTGACAAAACAAAGTCCAGCAAGGTTACTACAGCAGAAGATATTGTGAACATGGCGGTGAGAGATGTCTCTTCCGTGCCAGTCCAGTCTGCCGGAGTTACAAATATCAGAGGAGCCCGTGATGAAGGAACGGCCTATTTTATTGATGGTGTAAAAGTGCGAGGTGCTGTAAACCTTCCTCAAGCCGTTATATCCAATGGCGCTCCTGCTCAATACGGGGATGTCTTTAAGATCTCTCAAAACCAGATAACGCTTAATTACGAGGTAAATATACCTTACGACATCCCATCTGACGGGGAAGAATACAAAGTACTGATCAAAGAATACTCGGTAGAGGCAGATTACGAATACAGGGCTACTCCCAAGCTGAGCAAACACGCTTACCTTATCGCCAACCTCACCGACTGGGAAAAGCTCAACCTGCGCAATGGCGATGCCGGATTGTATTATGGGGGTACTTACCTGGGTGAGTCTCACTTATACCTGGATGCCGCCAACGACACTTTGCAGATCTCCCTTGGAAAAGATGAAAATATCCTGGTGCTGAGAAACACCATTAAACAAGAACAGAAAAAAGGCATTTTCGGCAAAACAGAAATGGTGTTTCACTACCGCATATCCGTCAGGAACAACAAAAGATCCCCTATTAAGCTGGAGATAACCGATCAATACCCTGTTTCCGGTAACAGCCAGATCGATGTTTCAAGGGGAGAGAACAGCAAGGCCCGGGTTGATGATGAATCGGGCCTGCTCAGCTGGGAATTTACCCTGGAGCCTCAAAAGGAAAAGAAGCTCGACCTCACCTATGAAGTAGAGTATCCCAAAGGAAAATTCGTGAATATTCGCTAACTTACAGAGCTATGGCAGGATACATGGGTTTTGGAATGCGCAAAGAGGTTTACAGCCGTAAGCCCAAAAAAATTCACTCGAGGATCAAACAGCTCTACGGTGAAAAACTGGATAAACACTGGGATACAAAATATCAGACCAAACCTGCTTTAAAAGAACTCAGTGAAGCCGAGCGGAATTTAATAAAGCAAGAGATAAGGGCTTCTGTCAAAAAGGAAAACCGCAAAAAGTTCATCCTGATAGTTTTTTCTCTTGTCTTAACTGTAATAAGCCTGGTCCTTATCGTTTGGGGGATCAGGCTGGTTTTTGGTTTTTAGGAATATTTTGTGTTCATCCAAACAATTATATTCCATTATGTCTTTTATTCAGAAAGGCCCTTAGTTCTTGTTTAGAGGGAAAATCTATAGACTTGACAGCAGCATTTGTTCAATGAGAATTGCTTAATGGCTGTTGTATTGATAAAAAACAAGGTAATTCATATTATGAAAATTAGATTAACATATTCTCATTCTTAAAGTTTCCATTTGAGTGTATATGATAGCAGAAAGGCCTTTGAACATTATTATTCAATACTTTTTTTCTTAGTTGTTCCCAAATACTTGAAATATGCTTCACTCTAACCCAATGAGGATTATGCACTCCCTTATAAAAGAACCAACCAAGATTATTTTCTTTTATTATGTGGGTTAAACCTTTTACTTTTTTGAAATCAGAATCACAAGATATTAGGTAGGCATTCCTTTGAGCAATATCATTAATAATTTGATCATCAGGAGCGTCTTCACCATATTCAGTAGTTGTACTGAATACTTGAATTTTCCCGTGAGCAGCCTCAAAAGCTGAGAATGCTATGGCAAAATGAGAAGAAAAATTTGCGTCAAAAAATATCTGCTTCATGCAGCCTTGTTGTAGTACTCCAAGCACTTACGGAGTCTATTTGGCTGCAAATTATATAATTTAGATAAAAAGTCAACACCATCTCCTGCTTTGTTTTGTGCTACAAGATTTTCTATAGTTATTCTTGTGCCTTTATATACGGGTTGACCAAACTGAATATTAGGATCAATGACAATAGCTCCTTTTTTCCCTAATGGGTATAATTTTGAGGCCATTTTATCACTTCCATATTCAACTTTTTTTAGGAAAGGGTGGATTAAGTCGACAAAATAAGGCTGTTCTGAACCATCTGCTTTTACATAAAAATTCTCATGAACTATATCAATAACATCTTGTCCAGCAACAGCTAGATTTTCCAATGCAAGGGGGTATTTAGTATCATATTTTTTGGAAAGGGCATGATGTGCGTTAACTATATTTTTAACAGGAACACCAGTATCTTTCCACAGACTAAAAACCTTTATCTCTATAAGGGATTTAAAATTTACAACATTTAGCTCATCACTTACACTAAATGTGTAGTCTAGGTCTACTTCAAATTTTCCTTTCATATAATAGCGGAAAATATAGCTTATCTTATTTCGAGGGATTTTTAATATCCTGGAAATATCAGTGATAGTGTATAAACCATCACCTAGTCTGGATTGTTCTCTATTATTTCTTGGCTCGGTCAGGGTCATTTTTTTATAATTTCTTTCAACTTTTCTTTAAAAGACTCATCTTTCTCAATCTTTATATCCTCATCAGGAACCCTAATATTCTTATACTTTTTAGGGTCTGGTTTATTGCTCATGAATCAAATCTTTATACATAAGTCTTCCAGCTGATTTAGCCAAAAGTACACCAAATCTTGAACCTTCGCTTAAGTTGTGATGATTATAACGAAAGGTAAACTCATTTACGTACTTATCCAAATGCTTACCGCTTGCATGGTGATAGATTCACATAAAAGTATGCACTCAAGGCATTGTTCCCGCAATACTCCCGATAGCCGTTATTCATAACAAAATCAGGCTTTCCGGCAAGAAAGTCATGGCAATATTTTGAGGTTAGAATTATTGTGACTATATTTAATCTTTATTTAACTAAATAATTTTTTTAGCCTATGTGTATCTTATCCCTTCTTCAGAAAAACGCCTCTTTGGGGGCTCTCCTCAGTTCATTCATATTGTTAACAGGCCTGAATAACCAATCGCTGGCCCAGGGAACCGCCACTCCTCAAGGCAATTTAATACGGATAGAAGGAGTATGGCACCTGGCTAACGAATACGGAGCAGACAGAGTAGATACTTCCAATATTGCCCTTCGCGGGAAACCCCAGGCTACAGAGCAGCAATTGAACGAGCTAACCGCTCAGCTCGGCCTCAGCCTGATCGGTGAATCCAAAACAGGGTGGAAAGACTTCGCCATACCTCCGGGATCAGGATTTCTACCCATCTACAATTCCCTGCGGCAAAACCAATGGCTCGAGATCAGTATAAACTGCTATTACAAAGGCTTGCTCTCGCCAAACGATCCGGAATTTACCTCCCAAAACCAGTGGTACATCGAAAAGATAAAGGCCGATAAAGCCTGGAAGGGCCATGACAACAACACCTTTGGCAGCAATACCGTTACCATTGCCATAATTGACGATGGCTTTGACTGGCAACACCGGGACATAGGCCCGGGAACGGGCGCCAACAATTACCAGAATGTATTTCTGAACCCGGGCGAAGACGCCTGGGCCGATCCGGATGATCCCTCTACCGGTAACGGCATAGACGATGACAACAACGGCTACGTAGATGACTGGAAGGGCTGGGATTTTATAGATAACGACAATGACCCGCGCCCGCATAGCAATAATGATCCGCACGGCACCCACGTAGCCGGCATTGCCGGGGCCAAAACCAACAATCACATCGATATAGCCGGTATAGCCGGTGGCAACAACCGGCAGGGTTGCCGGCTATTGCTATTAAGAGTAGGTCATCCGGATCCTGCGATCGGTTTTCCTGCTTCAGCCCAAGCTGATGCCATTGAATATGCGGTGGATATGGGGGCGGATATCATCAATATGAGTTATGGGGGATACACCTCGAACCTTAGTGTAAGCGACCAACTTCAACTGGCATACGATTCAGGCGTTTTTTTAGTAGCGGGCTCGGGTAATGACAGCCAGAATACATTGATCTACCCTGCGGCCTACCCCCATGTATTCAGCGTGGGCGCTACCACCTCAAACGATTCCAAACGCTACGATTCCAACTACAGCAGGCGTATGGACGCCAGCGCACCGGGCGATAATATTACGAGTACCTTTCCCAACAATGCCGTGGGGGTATCTGGCGGTACCTCTATGGCCTCGCCCATGGTGGCGGCCACGGCTGCCTTGATGAGATCGGTCAACCCCTGCCTCAGCAACCATCAGCTGGCGGATATGATACGGGAGCGATGCGAAAAAGCAGGGGGGTATAATTACCAGAAAACACCCAGCGGAATAGGCTCCCCTCCCTATGAGGACCTTTCGGAAGAAATGGGCCACGGCCGCATTAACGC
>JANQHO010000140.1 GCA_028277105.1 Owenweeksia sp.
CATCTGGAAGAAAAAGAAACTGAAAAAATGTTACAACTTCTTAAAATTCAACCCTAACACCCATGTTTTATACCATAAAGCCATTTCTATCGGGCTGCAGAAATCCCGTATACGGTATAACTATCAGTTAAACGGTATTGAAGATCTTCTGGTTAAAGGTAACCCCCTGATTCCTTCAGCTACAGTTATCAATAAAATCATTTTTGAAGATTTTGAGTTTTCAAATAAGCCAGATTTTCACGGAGCAGAGGATCTTTTTTTATGGCTGGAACTAATGGAACAACAAGCCGACTTTCAGTTTTTACCCGAGCCTCTTACTTTATACCGCGAAACCGGGGGCATGAGCAACCGTTTGGATGAACACCTGGAAAAGGTATTCAACGTGATGGATCATTTCAGGCAAAAGGGAAGCATAGGTGAAGCGCTTATAGAAAAGGCAAGGCAACGCAAGTACTATGAAGCAGCTCGGTTCTTTCATAAAAGAAGAAAATTTGCCCTGGCTGCTACTTTTTATCAAAAGCACAATGGCACCTCTTTAAAAAAAACGCTATTGCGATGGCTTTGCCGTTTTAAGCTTGGCATTTAATTCCCGGTGAGCTTCCCGGTAAATTTTTATATAATCTTCCGGCTGCTGCGGATTTTTTCCTTTAAAATAACTGAACACTTTATTGTAGCCATATTCTGGTTTGTGATCTTTCAAGCCCCCTCTCAAGGCCCGTGCCATCAACAATATATACCTGGGGTCAGAATTAGAAGGTTTTACATAGGATAAGGTAGCATAAGCCTCCAGAAATTTGTTTTGGCTCAGCAGTATTTCCCCTTTGTTCAATACGGCCATTGCAAAATGAGGTGAAATAGCAAGGGCGGAGTCAAAATACAATACCGCTTTATCCAGTTCACCCTGCATCTTGTGGACATTACCCAATTGATTCATTATCAAAATATTGTAAGGTGCATATTTTTTGGCCACCTCTATATCAGCCAGAGCCATATCCGTTTTTTTAGTCGCCAGGTATCCCAAACTACTGTAGTATCGAAGAGGATTGGAATAACTGTCCATATTGTAAAAGTCATTTTCGGCTTCTTCTACAGCAGGGATAATAGCCTGGGCGTTGCGATTAGCATTAGCTTCCAGTACTTTAACGGCTTTCTGCTCACCGGTAAAACGGTAATAACATACCACAAGGGAAAAAACGGTGAGAATGATTGTTAAATGAAATGGTATCCTTCCTGTTTTGAGCAATTTCCCTCCGGGCTGTAAAAAAATTAATGCTATCAAGGTATACAGCAAAACATTGTGGCTGATCCGCTCCATAGGAAAATCACCCAGCGAAAAGATAACATACGATACTATCCCAAATAATGCTGAAAGATTGATTACCATAATTTCCCTAGAGGGATTTACCTTGAGATTAAACCTGATTTTCACAAGGGCCAGCACAAATATTCCCAAATAAAAGATCAAGGCCAGGGAGCCGCTTTCTGCCCAAATCCACAGAAAATCATTATGAGGCCGTTGTAAGTGTGTAATTCCCTGGCTTACACTCTCATCAATCCCAGAGATGCCGTATTTTGGAAAATGAAGTTTCCAATTACCCGTTCCCACCCCGATAAGAGGATTTTCTTTGATCATTTTTATACTACTGTTCCAAAACCGAACCCTCTTGGTAATATTACTGGCGTCTGTAATATTGCTTTGTATAGTAGAATTAGAGAAGAATAAAGCAAGTATAGCCAAAGCCAGGGCCATAGCAAATCCCAGGATACGGTAAGGAAAGTTAAATCTGGTAGCCCTTTTTCTATTGTAGATGTAAAAAACTATGAGGGTAATAAAGGTAGCTATAAAAGTGGCCCCCCAAACCCCTCGGGTCCGCAGTATAAATATTTCTGCCACTATAAGAAACAATACAGCCCAGGAGAGCTTTTGCATAAGGCCTTTGTAAAAAGCCACTCCCATAAAAGTGAAAGGCAAGCTTAACATTAAGGCAGACGACAAAAGGTTTTTATGGCTAAATGTGCCTTTCACAGAATAGATGTCTGTAAAAAAACTATCGTTGCCTAGAGCTTCTATGATCTGGAAAAGGGTTATGACCGAAGCCACACCTCCAAAAAAAATGATACTTTTTATTATTACCTCCTTATTTAATACTTTCTGTTTGAGAAAAATCCAGGTGGTCAAAAAATAAGTAAATACCAGTCCGTATTTGGAAAAGACTGCATAGCTTTCCACGGGATTAACACTGGAGGTGAAGCTGATGAGATTTATTGCTAAAAAACCCGCAAAAAAGAAATAAACCAGAGGCATCTTTTGGGGTTTATTAAGATGTTTTATGTTTAATATTACTGCCAAAACCAAAAAAACTGACAGGTAAAGCTGACGGGGTGTCAAGGTATAATCGATAAGTGATGGCACACTCACCAGCGGCAGAATCAGAAAAAAAACAGTGTATAATATATCATTTAGGTTGTAGCCCGCTGTATTATTGCCAGGTTTGGAACTTTTAGCCATTGATGTGATTGCTTTGCGTAAATGTACAAAGCCTGACTTTTTATAAAAGGGTTAAGGTCTAATTTTAAATAGTGGTAGAATTATTGTTCTAACGTAATTTTTTTGGAAAAATCTTCTGAACAAGGCGGAAAAGCCGCCAAAAAAACGAATATAAGACACGAAGGCAGTTTAAGGGAAAGAACCTCGCTTTATCACCGCTTTTTTAAAGTTTCGGGGCGTTACCGCTTCATTGGTAAAAACCTGTTCAGGCTTTTGCTGGTAATTTTTGCCTTTGCTGGCGGGGCCTGGCTTATTACCCGTTATCTCATTGATATGGATAGCATTATGGATTATATCTTCTCCAGCTATCCCTCCTGGCTGGTGGTTATGACCTTGTTTATCAGCGAAAGCTTTACAGGTATATTGCCACCTGATCTGTATATTTTCTGGGCCAGTACCTTGCAAAATCCCTATTTAATGGTATTTATCCTGGCAGCCACCAGTTATACGGGTGGCATTATATCGTGGGTCATAGGTACACAATTGTACAAACTTCCCCGTGTACAAAACTGGGTTCATGTAAAATTTGCCGAACAGTTCCTCACTTTTAAAAAATATGGTGGATTACTCATCTTCATATCAGCCATGGCACCTCTACCCTTTTCACCGGTGAGCGTAGTAGCAGGGGTGGTTTATTACCCCTTTAGTAAATACCTGCTTATAGCCCTTAGCAGATTTGCCCGTTTTTTCCTCTATGCAGCAATTTTTTACAATATACTGTAAGCCTTTATATTTGGATTTATGTCAATAACACAAAGGCAATTATTTCTCAGCCACCTGGCTCAAACCACTGATTTTCCCTTAAGCCTGGAAATTGAAAAAGCTGAAGGTCTTTATATGTATAGCGCTGACGGAAAGCGCTATATGGATCTTATCTCCGGAATTTCAGTGAGTAATGTGGGGCATTGCCATCCTCAGGTAATTAAGGCCGTAAAAGATCAGGCCGACCGCTATCTACACCTGATGGTTTACGGTGAATATATCCAGGGCCCCCAAGTAAAACTGGCGCAAAAGCTGGCTTTTCTACTGGGCCAGGGTTTGTCTTCGGTTTACTTTGTCAATTCGGGCAGCGAAGCCAATGAAGGGGCTATCAAATTAGCCAAACGCTATACCGGAAGAAGTGAGATCATCAGCTTCAAGAACGCCTATCACGGCAGTACCCAGGGTGCCCTGTCTGTTATTGGTGATGAAAGCTTTAAAAGAGCCTTTCGCCCTTTGATACCAGGTGGCAGAACTCTGGACTTTAACAATTTTGAACATTTGAAGGAAATTTCGTCAAAAACGGCTGCTGTAATAGCAGAACCCGTTCAGGGCGAAGCAGGCTACATACCGGCTCAGGAGGGCTATCTGCAGGCACTGGCTAAAAAGTGTAAGGAAACAGGGACACTTTTGATCTTTGATGAAATACAAACCGGCTTTGGCCGTACAGGAAAGCTTTTTGCCCACCAGTATTACAATGTGAAACCCGATATTATTACACTGGCAAAAGGTATGGGTGGCGGTATGCCTATTGGAGCATTTATTTCCTCTCCGGAAATCATGGCTTCCCTCAAAGAAAACCCTTTACTCGGCCATATTACCACTTTTGGCGGACACCCCGTGAGCTGTGCAGCCGCCCTGGCTTGTGTAAACATCATTGATCAGGAAAAACTACACAAAAAAGTAAAAGCCAAAGAAGCTTTATTCCGCAAACTATTGGTTCATCCTAAAATAAAAGCCGTAAGGGGACAAGGCTTAATGCTGGCTGTACAACTATCTTCCTTTGAAGAGGTGGAAAAAGTTATTCAGCATTGTTTAAATAAAGGGATTGTTACCGATTGGTTCCTGTTTTGTAATAGCGCACTGCGCCTTAGCCCCCCTCTCATTATTAATGAAGAGGAAATTCTGCTGGCCTGCAAAACCATAATAAAGGGTCTGGAGTTGTTGTAGAAATCCAGGTTAATTAAACTTTTTCGAGGTATTCCGTAATGATTTCAGGGCTTATTGGTTTCTCTATAAAACCTATTACCTTTTCATATCCTGAAGCCTTTTCCTTGTCCTGCGGATCAACGGAAGAGGTAACCATCAATACCCTTATAGCTGACTCGCTCAAATTATCTTCTTTTTCAATGGCATTGAGTAAGTCAAAACCATTCATAAGAGGCATTTTGATATCGAGAAAAATGATCTCTGGAATATTTCCATCTTCTTTGAGGTATTCCAAAGCTGATATGGCCGATTCCTTTTTAATAATTTCTGCTTCCGGTACAAGTTTGGATATAACCCTTTCGTTCAACATTAAATCGATGGGGTTATCGTCAACCAATAATAATTTCATATTTACACATTAAATAGACCGAGGCAATGTTACAATAAATTCTGAGCCTTTACCAAGCTTTGATTTAACTTCTATACTTCCATTGAGCATTGCTACTGCTTCTTTCAAAATATAGAGTCCTAAACCAGAGCCTCTCGGTTTTAAATTAGCTACAAAAAACATATCAAATATTTTTGGAATGAGTTCTTTACTTATTCCCTGTCCGTTATCCTTCACCCTTATCTGGTAATGGTCGTTTAAAATCGTAAAGCTAACCTCTACCTCACTAATCTTTTTCTTCTCATCCCGGTAATCAATAGCATTGGAAATCAGATTATTGAGCACCAGCTTACATCTTTCCGAATTGACAGTTATCAAGTCGGGTTGTTCGATATTTCTAACAAATCTCACTTTAGGATAGCCCTCCAGATGAACCAGGTCGCTGAGAACTTCGTCCAGAAGATCGCTGAAATAAAAACTCTCTGCTGTTACTCTTTCCCGGCTGTTGCGGGAGTACTGGATTACACTCCGGATCACATTGTCGAGGCGCAGAGCCGATTGTTTAACATTCGAGTTAAAAGCCTTTATTTCTTCCATCTGATCTGACTCATCTATCATATCCGATAGTCCCATAATATTGGAAACAGGCGCTCTCAGATCGTGCGAGGCACTGTAAACGAAGCTGTCTAGCTCTCTATTGGTTTTTTTAAGCTCTCTGTTTTTAGCCAGAATGGTCTTTTCGTTCTTTTTGCGCGAGGTGATATTTTCCGAGATCAGGGTAACACCAAAAATCTCTCCTTTTTTGTTTTCAGCAGGTGCCATTGTGATACTGATCCACATCTTACCTTCGGAACCGGTGGTTTCTGTTTCAGTCGTATATAGCTCTCCCTCCAAAACCTTGCTGATACGGTTTTTGAAGTCTTCCTGTTCTTCTGGAGGCACCAACTGTAAAAAATCATAACCCCTGGCAATAGATTGTCCGCTACTCTTCAGGGTCTCCGTATAAGCTACTTTATTAAAGCTCTCGATCTGATATTTTTTATTCAGCAAAAAGAAGCTCATGGAGGTGGAATTCAGAATAGCCTGATTGAGCCTTTCCATCTTTTTGACCTGGTTATCCGATTTTATCTGAGCAATTTTTACAGCTGTAAGCTCGGCTACTTCCTCCAGTAAGCTAAGGTGAACGGGCTGAAAAAAGCCGGGGTAAACACTTTCAATATTAATAACGCCATACACCTGGCTTTTGACCATTATGGGTACGGCTGCTTCTGACTGGGCTTCAAAGTGCCTGGAGAAATAGCGGCTGTCTTCCGTTACATCATTTACCAACAATGGCTGAGCCGTTTCAGCAACATGGCCGGTGATTCCCTCTCCCACCTTAATTATCAGGTCAGTCAGCACCGTTTTTCCTTCTCCTCTTAACTTGCCGTAAGCTGTACGCAACTTGAGTTCGTTCCTTTGTTTTACCAGTATCAGGGCATCTTCCAGGTGCAATTTCGACAAGACTTCATCGGTTACTGCCCATAAGAGTTCATTAATACTGTTAATTTCAAAAAGCCGGGCCTTGAGGTTGTTCAAGGTGATATCCAGAATCCTTTTTAGATAATCCTCTGTATCTATTACCATCTGACAGTTAATGCCCTTCATCTCTTTTTTCAGGTCCAGTATGGGATATAACTTAACAGATTTGTGGACCAGCATGCCATTGGTAGCTTCTGTGAACTCGAACTTTTTGGTTCTTTTGTCCTTTAAAACGGTTTTGAGATTTTCTTCCCAGTATTCCTTGCTTTTTGGCTCCTTCCCTTTATACCGGTTCCAGAAGGAGTCACCTATCTTCAATCTATAGCCAAATAATTTCATCAACATTTCCCTGGTCCTTCTGTTGGCCTCCATAAAGTTCAGTTCAGTATCCAGCGACCACAAATGAATATCTACATTGTTGATTATAGTTGAATTGCGGGCCAGGGTAAGCTCCAGTTTCCTCTGCAAGGAGGTCATTTCCGTTACATCAGTTACAGTGGTGATGATAAATAATTTACTGTTTATTATTTTTTTACGGGATTGTATAATCACATCCGCCATGGAACCGTCTTTACGGATCAGCTTATAGGTACGGGAAGGATAGAGGCCAGTATTCAGATAGTGCTCAAAGTCTTTTTGCGCCTGTATGCTGTCTTCAGGTGTAGTGAGACTCCATACCGTGTTGCCTACTAGTTCTTCCCTGCTGTAACCGCTCAATTCAAGATAGGGTTGATTGACCCCCTGTATAACCCCTTCGACATTAATGATTGTAATGCTGGATGAGATCGAGTCCATAATATTGTTGAGCAACTCTGTAAGCTCCACATCTTTTTGCTCGTAGTATATCTGCTCACTTATATCATTACCCGACAGTATATAGATCCTGTTGCCCTCAATTTCTGAAGGTTGCATCTGATAACGGAAGTAGGCTTTCCCGCCATTTTTCAAATCGTAAAAAATCACATCTTTAACGGTCTTCCCGTCTTCTACTATACTTAAATTTTCTTCTAGCTCTTCTTTGCCCTTTTCGGGAAACAGGTCAACCACATCATCGCCAATTTCACACTTCTGGTTGAACAGGGACTCCGTAACTTCTTCGGCAAATCTGTTGAAGTGAACAATCCTAAAATCTTCATCTAAAAGAAAGAAAAAGGCCTGAACATGGTCTAATAAGACCTGGGAAGGACTGTAGCTATTATTTAAAGCAAAGTGCTTTACTTTTTTTATGCCAGCATTCTCTTTCATAGTTTATAAGACAACCCGTCCTTTTTCAAATTTAGCCTTTTTATGAACCCCTCTATAAAATGTTTTTTCTTTACCGATATAAACCAGCACTCAAATACATGATTATCAACAAAATATATTGATGTTTTTTAATTATTCAAGCATATACAAAAATTGATTCTAAAATATAAGCTCTTACTTATTCTGTCATGATATTCCCAGAATCTTTGTTTTTCAATGCTACAGAAACTACCAGCATAACAATCTAAAAAAGTAACTACCTGGGTTACACCTTTAATTAAATAAAAAAGCCAGGCTTTTAAAGCCAGGCTTACATTTTTTACAGCAAACAATTGCTTATTGTTTAACTACCTTTTTTATGGTGGTTATATCGTTTTCTACCATTCTCAGTAAATAAACACCGGGAGGGAGTTCTGAAAGATCAGCCCAATAGCCTTTTGAATTAGCAGTCCACTTAACAATTACCGGTTTGCCGTTTAAATCACTAAGACTTATTTTTTCAATGGATTTGTAGGACTCAACTGTAATGCTATGGTTTACCGGGTTGGGATATACTCTGATACCAGTATTGTTTTCTTCCAATCCAACCGTGATGCTAATGTCAAACACCACACTGGGTAAATATTGGCCGGGTTGATTGGGAAAGGTATCTGCAGCGCCTTCAACCAAACCCTTTACTTCTATGGGAAATAGAGATAAAGCTACCGAATAAGGTGTTTGTACATTTTCAACTAAATACAAAGCTATAGCCGAATCAGCTTCGAGTGAAAAAGTGAAATCGCCAGGGCCTGTAACAAAGCCGGCCGGGATCTCAATCACTTCACTTTGAAGGTTAGTAAGCAAAGTATCTTTTTGAAAAACAATGTTCTGTTGATCATCGTAAACGGTAATCCTGATGCTGTCATGACCTACTTTTTTACCGCTGCCCTGGGTTAATCCGAGGAGCGAGATAGTATTGAATTGATAGCCAGCTACTACCTGTAAGCTGAAGTTGAAGCCAATACTGCCTGCCAACTCAACCGCATTGCCAGAGGCAGATCCATTATTAGAGTTGATAACCGATACTCTTTGCACATTGGTTACCGTAACCGTATCGCTCCAAAGCTCACAACCGTTTACTATACCCTTTACCTGGTAATCACCGGTGGCAAATGGATGAAGCGTATCGTAAGCATGATTAAAATAAATGCCGTTGTGATACCAGTTTAACAAACTAGCTCCCAAAGAATCGATCACTTCGAGATAAGCTCCCTGATCCACCAGGTTAAACACATTACTATTAATAATATTGATGTAAACAGAATCTTTACCTCCGTACTGGACATCGGTTAAATAAAGATAACCGGAAGTATTGGCTTTGATAAGTGGATTGGCCAAAGTACTGTCGTTTACCAGAGAGGAAGGGTACCAGGCCGGAACTGGTGTATTGGTTAGGGCATAGGCCGAATTACCGGGGCAGATAGTAATGGTATCTGCCTCAATGTTAGCAACCGATTTCACTTTTACGTGAACTACCGCTATATTTTGCAAGGGTATGGGGCAGGCATCGTCTTCCATCTTCAGATAGAAATAATAATCGTGGTGATCTTTGCCAAACAGATTGTTGATGTCCGGTTTCCAGCTAAAACTGATATTATTGGTAGCAGCACTGGTAAAGCCTGTTTGAGGGGCCACCGGGCTTACATGAGGTTTGTTGGTAGAAGCAGCGTAGTAAGTGGTATCAAAAACGGAGGAACTTATTTCAAATGTCAGGTTTTGTAGGGCAAACGAAGGCGGATTCAGGTCTAGATCCTGAGCTGAAAATTCAAAGTAGATCGAGTCACCGGGATAAATTTCTTTGTAATAGAGGTTTCCATTGCGATAGAGGTCAAATACAGCCGTATCTATTTGCGCTGTCGGAAGATTATTATTTCCATTGGGATAGCCAAAATAGAGCGAAGCATCCTGTATAACCTCATAAGCTAACTGTCCCCTAACCCAACCCCTGGCAACATAAGCGTACACATAACTGCTATATTCAAAATTAGTGCTAATAACAGCTGAATCTATATCGCAAGTAAACAATCCCGTTGCCCTGTCAAGTTTAACGCCTTTATTCACAGAAAATTCCGTAGAGTCCGGGAAAGGCGAAATAGAGGAATAACCCGGATTAAAAGGCACAGTGGTGGTGGCTGTCGCATAAGGGTCTATTAACTCATAGTCTATCGAATCTACTTCGATAGGGTGGGAGGCTGCGCCATTAAAAAAACCCTCTCCCAGGCTTAAATGAGCTGTTTCATCCTGCCATTGGGCACTATTGCCTTTAAACACCTGCCCGTCTACACTGAAAATTTTGGAATTCAAATAAAATCTATGCGAAGTGGGATTAGGAATGTTTTCGTTGCCGAAAGATCTGCAGCAATGAGTCCACGCAAATTCCCAGCCAGAAGGAGGTGGAGTTCCTGTTATAGTAACTGGTGAACTAGTATAAATGTATTTCTCAATTGCAGAAATAGAAGTTAAAGATGAATTTAAACAGGATATTGCTGAAGAAGGATCTGCACAGACAGGAGTAATATCAGTTTTACCAATAAAATTGAGATTGATACTACCAGCAGGAGAATTGCTATTGATAGTTACCGTGTTTGTAGGTGGATTAGCAGGAACAGAACATTTGTCATATATTATTAATGTAAATACATATTGATCATTGCCAATATATTCCCAGCTAATATTACCTCCGGCTATGTGAGTAGCCCATGAGGTTTGGTTTAGCAGAAAAAGTGAGAAGAAGAATAGTATTTTTTTCATAGGGCCCGAGGAGTTTAACTTGGTAAACTAAAATAAGTTATTAATCTAAGTTTGAATACAATTTTTGATAAATGGTAATATTCATTGTATAAACTCCTTTTTTTAATCTATAATCGTTTTTTTATTTATGGATCAGTGAAGAGTGATCTAACACACTTTGCTTATTCAGTCATTAAATATCTTCCCTGGATTCAATATACCCTTGGGGTCAAACACCTGCTTGATCGCTTTTTGCAAGGCCAACTCTCTCTCGGAAAATACGATATCCATATAGCCCTTTTGTACTAAGCCAATACCGTGTTCCCCACTCAGGGTTCCGCCCAGTTCTTTTACCAGTTCAAATATCTCCCTGATGCCCTCCGGCAGTTCTTCCCGCCAGGCTTTTTCACTCATATCGCCCTTTACGATGTTTACGTGCAGATTACCATCTCCGGCATGACCGTAACACACTGACTGAAAACCGTACTTCGCTCCTGTCTCTTTAACGCCTTTTAAAAGTGTCGCCAGGTGGGCCCGGGGCACTACCGTATCTTCCTCTTTGTAAATGGAGTTGGCTTTTACGGCTTCCCCTACCCTTCTTCTCAGTTTCCACAGTGCTTCTTTATCCGAGGGGTTATCGGCAAATAACACTTCACCGGCTTCAAAACCTTCCACTATTTCAGCTATACGTTGGCAGTCTTCCACCAACTCGTTTTCGTGATTGCCGTCTACTTCTATCAAGAGATGAGCCTGTACTGCTGGCCCTACCGGCAGTTGTACATCCTGCACATACTTTAATGTCCAGTCAATGGCATCGCGCTCCATAAACTCCATACCACTGGGAGTAATACCGGCCTGAAAAATAGCTGATACCGCTTCACAGGCCTTTTGAGCCGAGCCAAAAGGCACCAACATCAACATATTGCTTTTGGGATAAGGGATCAACCGGAATACTGCTTTAGTGATAATCCCCAGGGTACCTTCAGAGCCCACCATCAATTGAGTAAGATTATAACCGGTACTGTTCTTCAATACATTAGCTCCTGTCCAGATCACCTCCCCATCGGCCAGTACCACTTCCAGGTTTAATACGTAAGCATTGGTAACTCCGTACTTCACCGCTTTAGGACCACCTGCATTAAGGGCGAGATTTCCTCCCAAAAAACTGCTGCCCCAACTGCTGGGATCGGGGGGATAGAACAATCCTTTTTCTTTACAGGTCTCGTGAAATACCTGGTTGATCACCCCGGGTTCTACCGTGGCCTGCAGGTTTTTCTCGTCTATCTCAATAATGCGGTTCATCCGGCTCAGCGACAAATTAACCCCACCCCTAACGGGCAAAGCGCCTCCGCTTAGACCGGTACGGGCTCCCGAAGGTGTAACCGCAATTCTATGCTTATTGCATATCTTCAGTATCTTACTGACTTCTTCTGTGCTGGCCGGTTTAATCACTACTTCGGGGATAAAGCTGAGATCTTCTGTTTCATCATGTGAATATTCGCGTAGGTTTTCCTCATCTGTAAGGCAGTTTTTTTCACCTACTATTGCTCTGAATTTTTCCAATAATTTGTCCGTAATCACACAGTAATCCATTCGTGTATGCTTAAAAATTATATTTTAGTCCGCCTTTCAAAATAAAAACTTAAAAATGCTCAAAAAATATCTCTGTGCCGTCCTGGTACTTGCAGCTTTTCAAGAAGTTTATGCACAAGGCCAAAAAGTTACCCTGGAAGATGTTTGGTCAAGATACACTTTCTTTCCGCGATACACTTATGGCATCAATTCTATGAACAGCGGCACCCACTATACCGCCCGTACCAATGCCGACAATGGCCCTACCGTTGAAAAGTTCAGCTATAAAACCGGGGAATCAGAAGGAATAATTATTTCCACCAAACAGATCAAAGAGCAAACCGGTAAAACAATAATGTTTGACGGCTACCAGTTCAGTCCGGATGAGAGCAAGATCCTCCTTTCCGTACAAAAGGAGTCCATTTACCGCCATTCGTCCAAAAGCTATAATTACGTATACGATCTTAAAGCTAACACCCTTGACTCCATCAAAGCGGGAGGCAAGCAGCAATTGGCTGACTTCTCTCCCACCCGCAACCAGGTAGCTTTTGTTTATCAAAACCGCATGCACATCCAGGATTTTGACCAAACCGGCAGCGGCCTTATTTCCTTTGGCCAAGGTGAGGAAGACGCCTTTATAGCCGGAGCCGTAGACTGGGTTTACGAGGAAGAATTCAGTTTTCACAAAGGTTTTCACTGGGCGCCCAACGGCAATTACATCGCTTACTACCAGTTTGACGAAAGGGAAGTGCCGCTTTTTTCAATGGATATTTTCGGCAAGGAATTGTATCCTTATGAATATGAATTCAAATATCCCAAAGCAGGTGAACCCAACTC
>JANQHO010000115.1 GCA_028277105.1 Owenweeksia sp.
TACAGCTACTCCTTCTGGCGGTACCAGCCCATATACCTATAGTTGGAACACTGGAGAAACGAATGCATTAGAGACCAACCTGGGTGCTGGTACTTACAGCGTAACGATCACTGACCAGAACGGTTGTACGGACTCGGCTAGTGTGACCTTGACCCAGCCCACGGCTATAGTGGCTTCAGCCGGGGTGAGTTCGACTATAGCTTGCAATGGTGACACGGATGGCCAGGTTACAGCTACTCCTTCCGGTGGCACCAGTCCTTATACCTACAGTTGGAACACTGGAGAAACGAATGCATTAGAGACCAACCTGGGTGCTGGTACTTACAGTGTAACGATCACCGACCAGAACGGTTGTACGGACTCAGCCAGTGTAACTTTGACCCAACCTGTTGTCCTGAACGGAGGAACAGTCAGTGCCAACTGACAAATATGTCTTTCTAAAAAGCTGAAGGACATATCTCTATAACATTATCCAAAGAGATATACCATCTTTATTTTTATATTCAGCCCCGATATTTTACAGTTGGTATGAAGTCACGGGTAGTAGTTTTAGGGAGCAGTACCTTTCAACGTGGTCTTCTGAGTTATTTAGAGTTAAAAGGCTATGAAGTTCATGTGGTAACCAACCGCCCTCGTGATCCGGGTATTAAAGATGCTTATTATTGCCACGAGCTTAGCTACACTGAAAAAAATGAAGTATTGCAGCTTTTTGCTTCCTTAGGAGCGGTTCAGGTTTTTTCAGCTGCCTCGGATGTTTCGATTTACACCCAGGCTTTTATTCAAAACAGATTAGGCCTACCGGGTCATTCCCCTGATTTTATACAGGACTTCACGGATAAAGAAGTATACAAAAGAAAGTTGAGTAAGCTCTTGGAAGGAGGACTACCCCGCTTCGTGATGTGCCGTAACAAGAGTGACCTGTTGGATTTCTATTGGGCATTTACCTCTAAGGGCATAATTGTAAAACCAAAGATTGGCAGTGGCAGTAACAGAGTGAAGCAACTTAAAACACTGGCAGAAGTGAAAGCCTATCAATGGCCGGAAGACCCCTCAGAATACTTGGTGGAAGAATACGTGGAGGGAAGAGAGTTTGGAGGTGATTTTGGTGTTTACCAGGGTGAAGTAATCTTTTACCATCCAACTTTAAAAGCAGTCAACCCTCATAAAGTTCCGGTTTCCCATCTTGTACTTGAAAACCCTGCTGAAAGGGAAGTGATATCAGCATTTTTGCAGAATTTAACCACTGCCGCATCATTACCGGACGGAATATATAATGCTGATATTATCGTGGATCATTCTCGCCCCTTTTTAATAGACCTTGCCCCCCGGCTAGGCGGAAATTGTCTTCCCGAACTGATGTATTTAAGCACTGGAGTGAATGAATGGAGATTTGTGGAGGAATTATTAACTGGACAAGAAGTGTTTATACCGGAACAAAAATGGCTCGGCCCACACGGAGTTTATATTATTGGATCGTCAGAAGCAGGAAAAATAAAGCATTTGACCTCAGAAGAACATCCTTTCGGAAATTGCATTATAGAAGTATACTGGCGGGTAGGGTTAGAGGATGAAGTACAAGGCTTTACAGAGGGGGGTAAGCATTTGGGGTATGTCCTTTACAAGGCAGAAAATAATGAGGCATTAATAATCCTTCAGAAAGAAATAGAGTCGTTTACCTGGTTTACCCTGCACTAAAAAAACGTTTGGTCTGATCAGTGATGTATTGCTGATTATCTGTATTGAGAGAATAATACAACGGCAAGCGCAAGATGCGGTCAGACCAGGCTTTGGCATAAGGGAGTTGTCTTGCTGTGTGTTGGCTTAACCAATAAGGGCTAAGGTGGAGCGGTAAATAGTGAAAGATGGCCATGATTCCATTTTTCGTTAAGTAATGGATGAGAGCGTCTCTTTCAGCCTTGCTACGGCATTGGAGGTAAAAAATATGCCCGTTGTAACCTGGGTCATTTACAAGGGGAAGATAAATAAAACCAGCTTCTTCAAGGGGTTTTAAGGCATCGTAAAAACCTGACCACAGTGAAAGCCGTTGCCGGTGGATTTGCTCGAGATGTTCCAGTTGGGCGTACAGAAAGGCTGCGCTTAATTCGGAAGGTTGATAAGATGACCCTAGACTTACCCATTCGTATTTATCTGTCAGGCCTTTTTTAAACTCTGTGCGGTTAGTACCTTCCTGCCAGGCGTTCTCAGCTTTAGATACCCATTCGGGAGTATTAACAACCAAGAGCCCGCCCTCCCCACAGTGGATATTTTTGGTTTCGTGAAAAGAAAAGGTGCTAAGATGACCAAAACTTCCAAGGGGTTTGTCCTGGTAATAGGCATTAATAGCATGGGCACAATCCTCTATCAAGATCAGCTTGTGCTGCTTAACTAAGGTCATAATAGCTTCCATATCACAGGCCATGCCTGCATAATGAATAATCACCAAAGCTCTGGTTTTAGGGGAGAGTTGGCGTTTGATGGTTTCTGCTGAAATATGGGGGCGATTGGGATCAGAGTCGGCAAATACCACTTTGGCTCCCCGCGCGTGAAAAGCAGAGGCCGTAGTTACATAGCCAAAGGAAGGAACGATGACTTCATCTCCTTCCCCAAATTCACATAAAGTGGCGGCCATGTCCAGAGCTGACGAGCAAGAATGAGTGAGAAAATTGTGGGCAAAACCAAAAGTTTCTTTAAAAAAAAGCTGGCACAACTGCGTGAAAGTACCATTGCCGGAAATGTAACCTCTTTGCAATACCTGTTGCAGGTAGGTCTCCTCTTTCCCCGTAAGGAAAGGCTTATTATATGGTGTTGGATATGTATTTGGCTTAGAGGTCAGTGTATAAAGATTTATAAAACAGGGATTTACAGCAAATGGATCATGCTCAAAATTAGTTTAAAGTAAAGTTATAACCATAAAAAGAAACAATTAATATACTTTTAACGCAATTCCAAATGAAAATGAGTAATGCCATTCAGGATAAGGTTAGGAAGTTAGCCCATAAACACGGTACGGGAAAATATTTTTTTTATCCATTTATCTTCCGGGAAAATATCCAACAGTTGCAAAGTGCCTTTTCAGTTATTACTTACAAACTGCAAGCGGCTTACAGCGTAAAAGCCAATTACTATTCTCCGCTTTTGCAACAGGCAAAGCTAAAAGCTTTATCATTTGACTGTGCTTCTTTGTTTGAACTCAATAAAGTTCTGGATGCCGGAATAGAACCCGGTCATATATGGATAAGCACACCTTATCTGGAGCCTGAGCTCTTACAAAAGTGTCTTCATTTGGGGGTTTCCATCAATGCGGATAGTATCCAACAGCTTCAGCAAATAGAGGATCAGGCGTGCCAATTAAAAAAAACGGTACGTTTAGGACTGAGGCTTAACTTAACTCACCTGGAGCAATCGCGTTTTGGTATAGAAGTTTCCCCAGCATCTCTGAAGCAGTTGTTCAAAATATTAGATTCCACCCAGTGGCTGGAATTGAAGACCTTGCATACCCATTATTCTGGCGCACAACGCACGGCAATGGCTTATGCCGATAGGGCCGGGGCTTTATATGATCTATACCGCAATAGCTTTACCCGCTTTCCCATTACACAACTAAATATAGGTGGGGGAATGGCCGGTCCTATGCCTGGATCGCTGTTACAACAATTGAAATATACTCCACCAGATTGGCAGGATTATGCACAGGCAGTAAAAAGGCAGTTGCCGGGTTTCAATGAATCAGGGCTTAGCCTGGTAGTAGAACCTGGAATGGCTTTGGTAGCCAATACTTTTAGTTTTTTGGCGGAAGTGCTGGACATTAAAAATGTATCAGGGAATTCTATGGCTTTGCTGAATGCCAGTAAACTTTTTTTGAAACCTACCGGCCACAAATACAATCTTCCTTTTGAGGTAGCACATTGCAGGACAGGTGAAAAAGCTAACTATCAACTCATGGGAATAACTTGTATGGAAAGCGACCTGCTAGGTACTTATAATGGCGAACTGGCAGTAGGTGATTTATTCCATTTTCAAAATGTTGGGGCTTATACGCTTTCTTACTGCCCTGACTTTATCTTTGAGTCGCCAGAAGTAATTTTTCTAGACCAGCATCAGTAAACATGTTTTTTTCGCCTTACCTGATACACGGGGGGGCGAAAAATGATCAGGAAAATGCCACCAGGGTTTCTGTAGAAATGCGTTTCTTCAGGAAATAGTCGTTTTGGCTTTACTGGGCGTGGGGATTATTGATGTGGATATTGATATAACTCTTGTAAGGAATCATATCCTCTCGCATATACACCTTGTGAACCACGGTATTCTGGATTTGAGCTGAGGCAAATCCCCATTCTAAATCGTAGTTTATGCCACAATTCTGAATAAATCTGACGAGATCAATATAGTAACCGGGTGCTTTGGCGCCCGGTGACACACCTGCATATCTGGCAAAGCCAAGATTGTTGTAATGTTCATTAACAATAAACCCAACGTATTGACCCCGGTGTTTGAGTAAGTGACATTCCTTGCCCTTTTCACGATCGGGCCTGAAGCCGGAAATATAATCTGCCAGTAGTTTGCTTTGGTCGTGCATACTGAAGCGGTCAACTAACCACGGGTTTTGAAAAAAAGAGCCGGGCACTGCGTGAAAAGACGACATAACCAGCTTCCTGAGCTCTTCTCTATTGGTATCATCGAGCAGTACTAAGCTGGCATCCTCGTGATAGAGTTTTTTGAGTGGGATCTTTTTGAAGTTTACCCGGTATTCCTGAACCATCCCCACTAAATAATAGGGTAAGTTCAGCTGATCCAGTTTTTGATAAAGTTCGGGATCATTAGCCTCCAAACTCAGTTTATAAATATCAAAGGTCCCTTGGTTTACCTGTTCAGCCAACCAATCTTTATCGAGCCTTTCTCCTGACCACCGTCCGATATTCAGGCTCGTGGCCCGGCTTTCCATTTCAGAAAGGACAAACCGATCAGTCATATTCTTCTATTACCATATAAGGTGATCCTCCGTTTTGCATGGAATACATTTTACCGAGATATTTTCCCAGGATAGTAAGGCACAATAGCAGCAGGCTGTTCAATCCGATAAGCCCCCACATCAGCACACTGTTGTCAAACCCCTTAAAAGGCTTTAATAACAGTACCAGCATCAAAAGCAAAGATAACAGGAACAGGAAGAATGAGGGCCATTGCAGCCACTTGAGCGGATCAACGTTGTATACCATCAATATATTACCAAATTCCCGGAAACGCCTGCGCATAGAATAGCGGCTTTTATTATTTTTTGACGGCTGGTGGGATACTTCCATATGACCGATAAATTTAGGATCTAACAGTATATTGCCAATATGGATACTGTACACTCTCCCATGGATGTGATCAGGCGAAAAGTTAAGGTGACTGCTGATTACCCTGAAGCTGGAAGAGATCCGTTTGCCATTCAGATGCCCCATCGGTTTTAACCAGAACAATAGTTTAACCAGTTTTTCGGCTATGTAATAAGACCGCCCGTGCTTCTTACGTTTTGGCATCCCCAAAACCATGTAATAGTCATTTTTCTCAAAGAAATCGACCATT